>DASTWV010000059.1:300000-547012 GCA_035765775.1 Actinomycetota bacterium
CCCGTTCCGGCACCCCGGCGCAGCGCGCCCGGGGCACCACCGGGTCCGGGCGGTCGACCCAGAAGTCGTAGAGCGAGGGCCGGTTCTGGCGCCCGATGGCGAGGAGGTCGGCGAACCCGGCGGTGGCGAGGAACCCGGTCACCGCTCCCCTGCGCTCCAGCACGGCGTTGGTGGCCACCGTGGTGCCGTGGGCGATGCGGGCCACGCCCGGCGCCCCGGCGATGTCCAGGGCTTCCCGCACCCCGGCCTCGAAGCCGGCGCTCTGGTCGTCCGGGGTGGTGGGGACCTTCCAGGTGACCAGGCGGCCGTCGACCGAGACCACCACGTCGGTGAAGGTGCCCCCGACGTCAACGCCGACCAGGGAAGCTACTTCTCGCCTCCCATGCGCAACCCCAGGGCGCTCACCGCGGCGAGGGCCCCGTCCACCGACCCGTACACCTCGGCCAGCAGCGTGGCGGAGACGATCGCCAGGGTGGTGGCCATCGACTCGGCCGGGACCAGCTTCAGCGAGGCCTTCAGCGCCTCGGTGTCCCGGCGCAGGGCGGCCGCCAGCACGGCGATGGCGGAGCGGGAGAGCTCACGGCCCGGCTCGCCTGCGAAGTCGAAGTTGCTGGGGTCCCCCATACCCGTATCGTTGCACACGCGGGTCAGGCGCCGGGCGGGCCACCGACCGCCTCCTCGTTGAGGTCGTCCAGCACCTCCTCGAGGATCTCCCGGTCGTGGCTGTAGGTCAGCGCCTCTACGGCCTCGGCCGGTGGCATCCAGCGCAGCTCATCCACCTCGGAGTTGGGCGCGAAGCGCCCGTCGAGCGGGCGCATGAGCCAGTAGCGCACGACCTTCGGCCGGTCCCGCCGGTCCCGGTAGCTGGAACGCCCGGCGGGCAGGCCGAGCTCGCACTGCAGCCCGGTCTCCTCGCGGACCTCGCGCAGGGCCGCCTCCTCGAAGGACTCCCCGTCCATCAGCTTGCCCTTGGGGAAGGACCAGTCGTCGTACGCAGGGCGGTGGACGATGGCGATGTGCGCCTCGCCCGTGGGCCCGCGGCGGACGATGACGCCTCCCGCCGCCCGGACGATCTCATCTGCCATCCGCCGTTTCCTCCGCTCCCGGCGTTCCCGCCCCGTTCTCGGGCTCATTGTTCTGGCGCTCCGGCTCCGCCTACGCTGTCTTGCCTTACCATCATTCCCGGTGACCCTTCTCTATCTCGTGCGCCATGCCAAGTCGAGCTGGGACGACCTGGCCCTCGCCGACCGCGATCGGCCGCTGTCGGCCCGGGGCGAGCGCTCGGCGGCGACGCTGGCCGAGTATCTCGAAGTCTCCTTCGAGGGCGGCGCGCCCCGGCCCGGGCTGGTCCTGTGCTCACCGGCCCGCCGCACCCTCGACACCCTCGAGACCCTGCGGCCGGTACTCGGCTCCGCCACCATCGCCGTCGAGGAGGAACTCTACGGGGCCACCTCGGGCGAGCTGCTGCGCCGGCTGCGCCGGATTCCAGGGAAGACCTCGGCGGCAATGGTGATCGGCCACAATCCGGCACTGCAGGAGCTGGCGATCATGCTGGCCCGGGCCTCGGACGACCTCCGGCGGCTGCACGAGAAGTTCCCGACCGGCGCCCTGGCCGCCTTGCGCACGCACGGAGCGTGGAAGGAACTTGGGGCTGAGCCAGCCGAGCTGGAAGACTTCGTGGCGCCCCGGGAGATGCAGGACTAGCTGCTAGCCGGTGAGGACCAGCTCCGGCACCCCGGCCTACACAGCCAGCGGCGACCGGCGGTCCAGGGCCAGCCTGCGGGTGCTCAGGGCCTCGACGTCATCGACGTCCAGGCGAAGGCCGTGCCGCGGGCCGACACCGGGACCGGCGTCGCCCGAGGCGATCAGCGTGCGGGCGATGGCCTTCACGGTCCCGCCCGCGGCCACGCAGCGCTCGCGCCACACCCGGTGACCGGTTGGCTGCGCAGGAGCCGGCGCTCGCCAACCTCGGCCGGGACGGGCAGCGCAGCCCGGAGCGCGCGATAGGTGAGGGTCGCTTCCCTCGTCCCCCGAGAGGATCCGCACCGGTACACCGGCCGTGGGAAAAGCTCAGGCAGGCGGGGGCAGCAGGCGCCCGGCGGCGATGCGGCTCTCTCCCTGGACCCCCGCACGCTCCAGCACCCAGGTGGCGCCTTTGCGGGTCTCCTCGCCGTTCCCAGAACGGCCGTCCAGGAGCACGCCGGCCTCGCCCAGGATGCCCAGGATCCCCTCGACCACGTCGCCGTGGGTGCAGGCGTAGGCCGGGTCCGGCAGGGCCGCGAGCCGGTCGAGCGCGGCCGCCGGGGAGGCCCCCTCAGCCAGCCAGGCCGCCTCCTCGATCGCCACCCCGAGCGCCGCCGCCAGCGGCTCGACCGACTGGACGCAGCGCACGTACGGGCTGCTGAGGACTGGCCCGGCCCCCGCTGCGCTCAGGAGGGGCACCAGCCCGAGGGCTTGTTGTTCGCCCTGGGCGGTCAGCGGCCGGAGGTGGTCGGGGGCGGTCCACTCCGAGCGCCGGCCGGCCTCGCCGTGGCGGATCAGGAAGATCGAGCCCATTGCGCCCTGCTCTGAGCAGCCTGTGAGTGTTTGGGGGTGCTATAGGGAACTGAGCAGTCACAGACTGCGCGGAGGACCTCAGCCCCTCCGGCGCCCGCGGCCCCGCCGGCGCCCGCGGCCGGCGGACCGCCGCTCCCGCCGCGGCTCACAGCTCCAGGGCCCGGGCCGCCTTCCGCAGGCCCTTCCAGGCATCCGGCCAGTGCGAGCGGGCCTCGGCCGCCGCCGCCTGTTCCAGGCCCGCCAGTTCCCCGGCGGCGAAGGCGACCTCGGCGGGAGCCCCGGTGCCCCGCTTCCGCAGGACTCCGGCGGCCACCACCGCGTCCTGGTGCTCGCCGAGCACCTCCTGCAGCCCGGCAGCGGCGCGGGCGTACGCGGCCGCCCGCCGGCCCAGGACCGGCGCCACCGCCTCGGCGGCGTAGCGGCACCGCTTCGCCCGGATGCGCACCTCGTGCAGCTCGGCGTCCGGGGGCGGGAAGGCCAGCGCCGCCACCTGCCGGCGCAGCTTGCGCCACGGCCCGCGCAGCAGGCTTCCGGCGACCTGGTGGGCGGGCTGGTGCGAGTCGGGCAGGAGGTGGGGCGAGCGGGCCGCATCCACCAGGGCCTGCACCACCGCGATGTACTCGTCGCCCTTCAGGGCGTCCAGCAGGGCGGCGTGCGCGGCCGCCCGGTCGGCGCCCAGGTCGGCAGTCAGCTTCGAGCCGGCCGGGCGGTCGTCCTCGGGGAGGGACTCCACCCGGGCGCGCAGGCGCTCGTGGAGGACGTCGGCGTCCCGGGCGGCGCCCAGGAGCCCGCCCAGCCAGCGCACCTTGTCGCCCAGCTCCTGGCTCCAGCTCTCCTCGATGAGAGGCGCGAACGTGCGCAGATCGGAACGCAGCCGCCGGGTGGCCACCCGGGCCTGGTGCACGGCCTCGGGATCCTCGCCCAGGCGCACGCCAGGCTCCTGGCGCAGGTAGCGGTCGACCGACGCGGCGATGGCCCGGCGAACGAGCTGACCGGCCGAGGCGGTGGCGCTGAGCTCGGTGACCTCGACCTCGGGGGGTGCCCAGGCCCGGGTGCCGAGGGCCCGGGCGTACTTCGGCACCGGGTCGGTGGGCACGGCGCCGGACGACCGCAGCGCCTCGAGGATGACGTCAAGGGTCTCGGCGGACGTGTTCGGCCCCACCTCGACCTCGATCTCCCGGAAGCGCTCCACCAGCTTGCGGCCCTCGAGGACCGACACCTCGTCGAGCACCATCTCGGCCAGGGGCGTGCCGTCTGCCCCCTGCAGCCGCACGGGGTGGCGCACGGTCCGCAGCCGGGCGGCGGGCTTGGTCTCCGCCCCGCGGATGTAGGCGGTGACCAGGGCCAGGGCCTCGGCGGGCGGCTTGGGGTTGGGGCCGGTGGCCTCGCCCTCAAAGGTGTACTCGCCCCGCACCAGCAGCGGCCCCGATGCCGAGGCTGTCGGCAGCTTCAGCGTCCACCCCTCGCCGCTGCGGTGGCGCAGGCTGCAGCCCCACCGGGCGAGGCGCAGGTCGGGCGTGTCCACGTACACGGTCTGGAAGTTCTTGCGCTCCTGCGCGACGGCGACCACGGCCGACTCGGGCGGGAACACCGGCCAGCGGAAGCCGGCCGGGGCCGACAGCTTCACCTCCCGCTCAAACAAGGGCGATGACCTCCTTGATCGCCCCACCCCGCCCGCGGACCGCTGCCATCTCCTGCAGGCGGTGCTGCGCGTTGATCCCCACCGTGGTGGGCACCTTGGTCCAAGCCCCGTCGGCACCCAGCTCCCAGGCCAGTTCGTCGTCGGCGAGATTGACCTCCAGAACCTCGTCCAGCCGAGCGGTGAGGATGGGGTCGGCGATGGGCACGAGGGCCTCCACCCGCTCGTCGAGGTTGCGGATCATAAGGTCGGCGGAGCCGATGTAGTAGTGCGCCTGCCCACCGGAGTCACCCCCGGCGACACCGAAGCGCAGGATGCGGGAGTGCTCGAGGTAGCGGCCCACGATCGACCGCACCCGGATGTTCTCCGACAGCCCCTCGGCGCCCGGGCGCAGGCAGCACACACTGCGCACGATGAGGTCGATCTGGCACCCCGCCCCCGAGGCGGCGTACAGGGCGTCGATGATGGTGGGGTCGGCGAGGTTATTGACCTTGATGGTGATCCGGCCGCCGGGGTGGGACTGGCCCTCGATCAGGCGGAGGATCTCGGCCCGCATGGTCACCGGGGCCACCAGGAGGCTGCGGTACTCCCGGCGCTGGCTGTAGCCGGTCAGGTAGTTGAAGAGCTCAGACAGGTCGGCGCCCAGCACCGGGTTGGCGGTGAGAAGGCCCAGATCCTCGTACAGCCGGGCGGTGTCCGAGTTGTAGTTGCCGGTGCCGATGTGGGCGTACAGGCGGATGCCGGAGATCTCCTGGCGCACCACCAGCGAGGTCTTGGCGTGGGTCTTCAGCCCGACGACGCCGTACACCACGTGGACGCCGGCCTCCTCGAGCACACGGGCCCAGGCGATGTTGGCCTCCTCGTCGAAGCGGGCCTTCAGCTCGACGAGGGCCACCGCCTGCTTGCCCGATTCCGCCGCCCGGATCAAGGCACGCACGATGGGGCTGTCGGTGGACGAAGTCCGGTACAGCGTCTGCTTGATGGCGAGGACGTCGGGGTCGGCGGCGGCCTGGTCGACGAAGGCCTCAACCGAGGCGGCGAAGCTCTCGTAGGGATGGTGGACCAGCACGTCGCCCTGGCGCAGGATCGAGAAGACGTTGGGCAGCTGGCCGGTGGCGCCCGGCGTGCCCGGGGTCACCGACACCGGGGCCAGCCGGGGCGGGATGCTGGCCGTCCACGGCTCCATCTTGAGGTCGGGGCGCGGGAGCCCGTAGAGCGCCCACAAGCCGGTGAGATCCAGCGGCCCCTTCAGGGTGTACACCCGGCTGTCGTCCACCTCGAGCTCCCGGGTGAGCAACTCCCGGACCCAGTCCGACATACCCTTCTCGATCTCGAGGCGCACCACCATCGGGGACCGCTTGCGCATGCGGATGACGGACTCGACCGCCACCAGGATGTCGGCGGCGCCGTCGTCGGTCTCGAAGTCCGCCTGGCGGGTGAGGCGGAAGGTGTGGTGGGCCAGGACCTGCATGCCCGGGAACAGCGAGCTGAGGTGGGCAGCGATCACCTGCTCCACCGGCACGAAGCGCTCGCCGTCGGGCAGCACCACGAAGCGGGGCAGCAGGGGCGGCACCTTGACCCGGGCCATGAGCGGCGGCACCCGGGGCCCCTGGCGGACCACCACGGCAAGGTTCAGGGACAGGTTGGAGATGTAGGGGAATGGGTGGGCGGGGTCCACCGCCAGCGGCGTGAGCACCGGGAAGATCCGGGTCTCGAACACCCGGTCGAGGTGTGCGCGATCCTCCTCATCGAGGTCCTTCCACTGCGAGAAGCGGATGCCGGCGGCCTCCAGATCGGGCACCAGCGTCTCCCGGAAAATGCGGGACCGGCGCTCCATGAGGATCTCCGCCGCCTCGCGCACCCGGGCGAGCTGCACGCTGGGGCTGAGCCCGTCGGGTGACAGCGTCGGGGCACCCAGCAACTGGCGCTCGTGCAGGGCGGCCACGCGCACCTGGAACAGCTCGTCGAGGTTCTGGCTGAAGATCGCCAGAAACTTGGCCCGTTCCAGGACCGGCAGGGTCGGATCTTCGGCCAGAGCCAGCACCCGGGCGCTGAAGTCCAACCGGGCGATCTCGCGGTTGAGGTACCGGTATTCGGCCCCGTGCTCGGAGGCGGGCGGGCTGGCGGCACGCGACCGGCGGGCGCCGCCCGCCCGGCCGGTCTTGGGCGCCCGCCGGCGGGTGGCGCCGGCGGGGACGTCGGGGGCGGCGCTGGTGCCCTCCGTCCGTTCGGGTTGGCTCATGTTCTGTGCCTTTGCCTTCGGGGGTTCGGGGCTGTGCCTGTGCTTACCGGGAATCCGGGTCCGTGCCTGTGCGTCTGGCTTCGGGAGGCCAGGGGCAGAGCCCCCCGGATGTCAAATCTATCTTGTCCGTCCCCCACGGACGAGCACTGCGGGCCGGGCCGGCACTACGCTTCCCCGGTGAGCAAGGAGGCGCTGGAGGGCCGCGGGAGCGCGCTGCGCGAGCGGGTGCCCCGCTCGTCCCACGCCGCGTGGTCGCCCCCGGCCGACCGTGCCGATCCGGTGGCCCTGCTCAGCGCCGAGGACGAGCACCGGGTGGCCGAGCTGGTCCCCCTGCGCTACCAGCGGATGCTGGCTTCGCCCTTCGCCTTCCTGCGGGGGGCTGCGGTGGTCATGGCGCACGACCTGGCCACGGCGCCGGCCACCGGTCTGCGGGTGGAGGCGGCGGGCGACGCCCACCTGGCCAACTTCGGGCTGTACGGCACCCCGGAGCGCAACCTCATCTTCGACCTCAACGATTTCGACGAGACGCTCCCGGCTCCCTGGGAGTGGGACGTGAAGCGGTTGGCGGCCAGCGCGGTGGTGGCGGGGCGCACCGCCGGGCGGTCGGGGCTGGAGTGCCAGGAGGCGGCCCGGGCGGCGGTGCAGAGCTACCGGGAGCACATCCGCACCATGGCGGCGTGGACGCACCTGGAGGTCTGGTACGCCGCGGTGGACGCCACCGCGGTGGCATCGCTGCTGGGCGCCACCGAGAAACTGGGCGAGCGGGCAATCGCGCGTACCCGGGCGGAGACCGGTGCCGAGGAGCTCGCCAAGCTCACCGCAACCCCCGCAGCCGGGGACGCGCCCCGCTTCGTGGAGGACCCACCCCTGGTGGTGCACGAGACCGGGGGGCCGGGGTCGGTCTCCGGGATGGACCGACTCCTGGCAGGCTACGCCGGCTCGCTGGAGCCGGAGCGGCGGGTCCTGCTGGGGCGATACCGCCTGGTGGATGCGGTGCGCAAGGTCGTGGGGGTGGGCAGCGTGGGCACCCGGTGCGCCGCCGCCCTCCTGCTGGGCGGGGCGGGGGCCGGGGATGCGTTGTTCCTGCAGGTCAAGGAGGCCTCCGCCTCGGTACTGGAGCCGGCGGCGGGCCGGTCCGCGTACGGCAACCATGGCGAGCGGGTGGTGCGCGGGCAGCGCCTCTGCCAGGCGGCCAGCGACCTGTTCCTCGGGTGGGTCCGCGGCGCCGACGGCCGCGACTACTCCGTGCGCCAACTGCACGACATGAAGCGCTCGGTGGATGCCACGGCGCTGTCCGGGCCCCAGCTGGCCAGCTATGCCTCGGTGTGCGGCTGGGTGCTGGCCCGCTCCCACGCCCGCTCGGGCGACCCGGTGGCGATCGCGGCCTACCTCGGCAACAGCGACTCCTTCGACCGGGCCCTGGTGTCGTTTGCCGAGGCCTACGCCGACCAGAACGAGCGGGACCACGCCGCGCTCGCCCAGGCGGTGCGGTCGGGCCGGATCGCGCAGTAAATGGCGCAGTAAAGGGGCTGGCGCAGCCGCCCGCTATCGCAGAACTGGGGAATCGCACTGGGAATCGCACTGGGAATCGCACTGGGAATCGCCGCTCTCCGGTCGATAGACTTCTGCCCGCGGAAGCGCGGCACGGGTTGGGCGGCGCCTGGCGGGACCACACCCTGGGGAGGAGGGCTGTGACGTTGGGCCCACCGCCGATTACAACGGGCACCGACACCGATAGCCCATTCGTGGGCCGCAGCACCGAGTTGGGCGAACTGCTGCTCTCGCTCACCCAGGCCGAACGCGGCCGCGGGCGCCTGGTGCTCGTCGAAGGCGAGGCGGGCATCGGCAAAACCTCCCTGCTGCGCGAGGCGCTCCTGCAGGCCGAGGCCATGGGCTTCCGCTGCTGGTCGGGCGGCGCGGACGAGCTGGAGCGCCACCGGCCCTTCGGGGCCGTCACCGAGGCCCTCGGCATCCGCCACCGCGGGAGCGCAGCGGGTAGGCCCGAGGGCGCCGTCGACGTGGCGGCCGGGATCCTGCGCCTGCTGCGGGGGGACCTGAGTGAGGGCCGGAGTGAGGACCGGACCCGGGGCGCCGGGAGCCCGGCCCGCGCCCAGGTGCAGACCCCGGGGGCGCCGGAGGCGGAGTACCGCATCGTTGACGCCCTCATCGACTACGTCGAGCAGCTGTGCGCCGACGGGCCGGTGGCCATCGCCGTGGAGGATCTGCAGTGGGCGGATGCCTCCAGCCTCCTGGCCCTCAACCGGCTGAGCCGTGAGGTGCCCGACCTGCCGCTGCTGATCCTCGCCACGCTGCGCCTCCTGCCCCGCTCGCCGGAACTCGAGGCGCTGCTGAACCTCGGCAACCCGGACCAGGGGCGGGACCAGGGGCGGGACCAGGCCGGACGGCCGCTGCGCATCGTGCTGGAGCGCCTGGACCGGGCCTCGGTGGCGTCCATGGTCAGCGTCCTGGCCGGCGCCCCGCCGGGCGACGGGCTCCTGCGCCAGCTCGACCGGGCGGGCGGCAATCCCTTCTTCACCGCCGAGCTGCTGGCCACACTGGCGCAGACGGATGCCCTGGAGATGGCCGGTGGCCGCGTGGAGCTGCGGTCGCCCGAGGGGAGCCCGGCCACCCGGTGGCTGCCCGCCTCCCTGACCGCCACGGTCCTGCACCGGCTGCACTACCTGAGCCCGGGAGCCCGTACCACGCTGCAGGTGGCATCGGTGCTGGGCTCCTCCTTCCCGGTCTCGCACCTGGCGGCCCTCACCGGCCGCCCACCTGTGAGCCTGCGCCCGGACCTGCACGAAGCGATCCGGGGCGGCATCCTGAATGGCGACACCGCCCGCCTGGCGTTCCGCCACGACCTCATCCGGGAGTCGCTCTACCAGTCGATGCCCCAGGCCTTGCGTCACGCGCTGCACCTCAACGCGTCGGCCACCCTGCTGGAAGCCGGCGTCCCCCCCGAGGAGGTGGTCGAGCACGTCTTCCGGGGAGCCGATGCCGGGGACCTGGAGGCGGTGCAGCTGCTGCGGACCGCGGCGGCGCAGGCGGGGAGCCGCTCGCCGGTCATCGCCGCCGAGCTCCTCACCCGGGCCCTCGAGTTGGCGGAGGAGCGCGGACCCAGCTACGACGCCGCGCAGGCAGACCTCGCCCTCTTCCAGCTTTCCTCGGGCCGGCTGGCGGATTCCGAGGCGCTCTGCCGGGCGACGTTGGCCCGGCCCCACGACCCGGCAGTGGAGGGGCCGCTCCGGCTGTGCCTGGTGCAGGCGTGCGTGGGGCAGGGCCGGGTGGCCGGCGGGCTGGCCGAAATCGCCCTGGCGGTGGAGTCACCCGCGCTCACCGAGCGGGAGCGGGGCCGTCTGTGGGCATGGGCATCCACCTGCCGGGTCATCGTCTGGGACCTCCCCGGGGCGCTGCGGGACGCCGATGAGGCGCTCCGGATCTGCGGGGGCATCGAGGACGAGCTCGGGACGACTGTCGCCCTGGCGGGCGTCGCAGCCGTGCGCCAGTGCCAGGGGCAGTTCCGAGAGGCGCTGGCGCTCGGCGAGGAGGCGGTCGCGGCGGCGGCCGGCAGCGGGTCGGCCGAGGCCCGCCGGCTCCGGCTGACGATCATGCACGCCCTGATGCTCATCGACGTCGACCGCTTCGAGGATGCCCAGCACGCCCTGCGCCAGGGGCGCTTCGCCCGGGAGCAGCGGGGAGCCCGGTGGAACCTACCCACCTACCATTTCGTCTCAGCCCTGGGGCGGTTCTGCTCCGGCGAGTGGGACGAGGCCCTGGCGCAGTGCGATTCCGCCGCCGACTTCGCCGAGGAGGTGGTGGTCTTCCAGGCGCAACTGGTCGCGCACAGCCTGCGGGCGCTGATCGCCCTGCAGCGCGACGATCTGGTGACCGCCGAGCGGGAGTTGGCGGCAGCCGAGGCCGAGGGCGACGCCAGTGGCCCGCAGTGGCGCCCGGACTGGGTGCTGTGGGCGCAGGCCCTGCTCGCCGAGGCGCAGGGCCGCCCGGGCGAGGCCCTGGTCACGCTGCTCAAGGCCTGGGACCTGTGCTCGGCGGCGGGAGTGGCGGCGGAGTTCCCGGTGATCGGGCCTGACCTGGTCCGCCTGGCGATGGCCAACCGGGAGTCCATCGTCGCCACGCAGGTGACCGAGGCACTGGAGAGCCTGGCGGCCGCGGCTGGCGTCGCCAGCGTGACCGGGGCCGCCCTGCGCTGCCGGGGCCTGGTGTCCGGGGAGCCTGCCCCGTTCGTGGCCGCCGCCGACGCCTACCGGGCCAGCGGCCGGCTGCGGGAACTGGGGCTGGCGTGCGAGGACGCCGCGGTGGCCCTGGCAGCGACCGCACGCGGGCAGGAGGCGAAACCGCTGGCCGAGGAGGCCCTGGCCATCTTCCAGGCCCTGGACTCCCGGCGCGACACAGCCCGGGCGGTGGCGCGCCTGCGCTCGGCCGGGGTGCGGACCGCGTCGCTCGGCCCCCGTTCGGAGCGGGCGCGGCCCGAGCGGGGCTGGGATGCCCTCACCGAGACGGAGGTCCGGGTCGCCGGTCTGGTGGCCGAGGGCCTGAACAATCCCGAGATCGCCCGGCGTCTCTTCGTGTCCCGGCGGACGGTGCAGACCCATGCGTCCAACATCCTCCAGAAGCTGGGCATGTCCCGGCGCGCCGAGCTGGCGGCTGCTGCCACCCGCTGGCAGGCAGGGGGCCCTCCGGAACCGCGTGGCCCGCTGCCCTGACGCCGCCCGCCCGGCCCCCCGGCCGCCCGTCCTCGTGGGGCGGGAGGCGGAGATGGCGCGCATTGACGCCGTACTGGGCGGGGCCGCCTCCAAGGGACCCTACCCCGGTGGAGTCGGTGGCGTCGGCGTCATCCTGATCGAGGGCGAGTCCGGCATCGGCAAGACCTCGCTGCTGGAGGAGGCCCTAGCCCGCGCCCGGGGCCTGGGCTTCCAGTGCTGCTCCGGAGCCGCTGCCGAGCTGGAGCGCCACCGGCCCTTCGGCGCCATCGCCCAGGCGCTGGGGATGCCCCGGCGGTGGGAAGGTGAGGGCACGCCGGCGGACGATGCCGGCTCGCCGGAGACCGAGTTCCGCATCATCGACGGGCTCGTGGATGAGGTCGCCCGGCGCGCCACCCGGGGACCGGTGGCCATCGGCCTCGACGACCTGCAGTGGGCCGATCCCTCCACCCTCCTCACCCTCCTCACCCTGATCCGCATGGGGCGGCAGGCCGCCGAGCTTCCCTTGGTGGTGATCGGGACCCTGCGCCCGCTGCCCCGCTCCATCGAGATGGAGACCGTCCTGGCCGCCCTGCGCGCCGGCTCCGGCGGCGTCCTGCGATTGACACTGGGCCGGTTGGAGGCGGGCGCGGTGGCCGCCCTGGCGAGCAACCTGCTCGGTGCCGAGCCGGGCCCCGGCCTGCTCCGCCAGCTCGCCCGCGCGAGCGGGAACCCGTTCTTCGCCACCGAGCTCACCGCCAGCCTCGCACGGGAGGGGGCGATCGCCTTCGCCCAGGAGGGCGATCTGGTGCGCGCCGAGGTGACCGGGCCGGAGGGCGAGGCGGTGCCGATGCCCGCGTCGCTGACCGCCACGATCCTGCATCGCATGGAGTACCTCGGCCCGGAGACGCTGGAGACCCTGCAGGTGGCGTCGATCCTGGGGTCCCGCTTCTCGGTGGCCGATCTGGCCATCGCCGTGGGCCAGCCCGCGGCGTCCCTGACCGCACTGGTCACCGCCACCGCCCGGGCGGGCGTCATCGGCGAGGCGGGCGCGGAACTGGCATTCCGCCATGACCTCATCCGCGAGGCCCTCTACGACTCGATGTCCCCGACGCTGCGCAGCTGGTGGCACCTGGCGGCCGCCTCGCTGCTGGAGGGGACCGGGCGCAGCCGTGCCGACGTGGCCGAGCACGTGGTGCGCGGGGCCGTCCCGGGCGACCCGGCGGCGGCCGAATGGCTCCGGGTGGCCGCCCGCCAGGCGGCGGCGCAATCGCCGTCGGTGGCGGCCCAGCTGCTCACCCGGGCGCTGGAGGTGGCGCCGGCGGGTGACCCCCACCGGGCGGCGGCGCGCAGCGATCTCGCCGTCTACGCCCTCTGGTGCGAGCGCCCCGCCGACGCCGAGGCCATCTGCCGGGCGCTCCTGGCGGAGGACGAGTCGTGCCCCCTGGATCCCGACCTGCGGGCGCGGGCCCGGGCCTGCCTCATCGAAGCCACCGTCCGCCAGGGCCGGGTGGACGAGGCCCGGCGGGAGATCGAGGCCGCCTTGCAGGCTCCCGGCCTGGACGGGCTCCGGCCGGCCCACCTCCTGGTATGGCAGGCCACCTGCCAGGCGGCCGGGTGGGACCTGGCCGGCGCTGCTGCTTCCGGGGGGCGGGCACTGGTGCTGGCCGAGCGCGGGGGCGACGAGACCGCGGCCGGCGCCGCACTCGCCACGCTGGCGGTCGTCCACCACCTGCGCGGGGATTTCGCCGAGGCCCTGCGCCAGGGCCGGGAGGCGCTGGAGCGGGTCGCCCGCGGCGCCGGGGCGCTCCGGCAGCCGGTGCAGCCGGTGCTCAATCTCGCCGGGTTCTTCGTCGACGTGGACCGGGCGGCCGAGGCCCGGGAAACCCTGGGGGCGTGGCGCCGGTTCCGGCGCCACGAGGCCTCAGGGTGGAGCTATGCCCTCGAGCGCGCCCTCCTGGGCGAGGCGGCGTTCTGGATGGGTGAGTGGGACGCGGCCTGCACCGATCTGGAGGCCGCCCTGCACGTGGCCCGCACCGTGGGCACCCGGCCCGGCATGCTGCTGGCCCCGACCCTGCTGGCACTCATCGCCCTGCACCGGGACGACCTGGCGACCGCCCGCCGGGAGCTGGCGGCTGCCGAGGACGGCGGCGACTGCAGCGGGCTGCAGTGGCGGCCGGACCGGCCCCTCTGGGCGCGGGGGCTGCTGGCGGAGGCCGAGGGCCGGCCCGCCGAGGCCCTGGCCAGCCTGCGGGGCGCCTGGAACCTGTGCTGCGCAGCGGGGGCGGCCACCGAGTACCCGGTGTTCGGCCCCGACCTGGTCCGGCTTGCGGTCCAGCAGCGCGAGATGGCCCTGGCCCAGGAGGTGACCGCGGCGGTCGAGGCGCTCGCCGCGGGTGCCGGCGTCGCCTTCATGAACGGGGCGGCAGCCCGGTGCCGGGCCCTGGTGAGCGGCGCCCCGTCGGCCCACCGTGCGGCGGTGGCGGCGTACCGGGGCAGTTCCCGCCGGCGGGAACTGGGGCTGGCGTGCGAGGACGCCGCGGCCTGCCTTGCCGCCGCGGGCCGGCCGGGCGAGGCCGGTCCCCTGGCCGAGGAGGCACGGGAAATCTTCCGCAGCATCGGCGCCCGGCGCGACCTCGCCCGGGCGGTGGCCCGGGTGGATGCCTGGTTCCACGCCGACGGGCCGGCGCTGGCCGAGGCGGCGCCCCCCTCGGTCCCCGGGTGGGAGACCCTCACGCCGTCGGAGGCGGCCGTGGCCCGGCACATGGCGGCGGGGCGCACCAACCCGGAGATCGCCCGGCTGCAGGAGGTTTCGGTCCGCACGGTGCAGACCCATGCCTCGCGGGTGCTGGCCAAGTTGGGCGTGCCCCGGCGGGCGGGGCTGGCCCGCTTGCTGTCGGGCGCGGGATCGACGGAGCCAGGGCGGGACGCGGGCGGAAGCGAGCGCGGACGGCGCTGAGCGCCTATCGTCCTGGGTGCCGGAGGGATGGGGAACACGGACGAGACGCTGACGGGTACCAACAACACACCGCTCGACGGGCGCGGGTTCGCCGTCGGCGCACTCCGCGAGGGCGTCGCCCAGCACGGCGCCGGGGTGCTGTCCGACCCCGGCCTCCTCGGCCACCTGCTGGGCGACCGCATCGCCGGCCTGCCGACCGAGCGGAGCCTGCTCCTGCGGGCGGCCGGGGGCGGCGTCGCCACCATGCTGCAAGGGCCGTGGCGCAGGGAGGGGCCGGATGCCGCCATCGAACTGACCGACCGCACCTTCGCACTGCAGCAGCAGTTGGGCCTGCCGCAGGCGACGTGGGCGGCCCAGGCGTTCCAGCAGGCGCTGGCCTACGCCTGGGAGCTTGCTCCTCCCCCGCCGGATGCCGGAGCCGAGAGCGACGGGGCCTGGCTGGCGACCGAGACCGGGGGGCGGCGGCGCAAGCGCGGCCGCTGAGGTCGGCCCCAGGTCGGCCCCAGGTCGGGCTCGGGACAGGACCCGGGTTGGATCCCTGGGACGCCGCGGAGGCCCGCCCACCGCCCCACCGCCCCACCGCCCCAACGCCCCCGTGGCCGTGTGTCTGGCCATCGTCGGTTCCGCTAGACGCCGCGGAGGCCGGGCCGAGCGGCCCGGGACCGGACCCCGTGGTAGCCACCCCGGTCCGGCCGGGGTTCGATCCGGCAGTCCGGCCGGGCGGCCCGGAAGCGCTCGAGGCCCTCGCGGCTCACGAGGGCGTCCTGCAGCGACACCGAACGCAGCCGCCGGAGGCCGACGAGGGCGTCCAGCCCGGCGTCGGTCACGGCGGTGTCACCCAGGTCCAGGCCAGACAGGCGGGGGAGCCTGGCCAGGAGCGGGAGGGCCCGGTCGGTGACCCGGGTACCCCAGAGCGAGAGCCGGGTGAGCAGGGGGACGCCGTCCATCCGGTCGATGCCCTGGTCACCAATCATGGTGCCCGACAGGTCCAGCACGTGCAGGCCGGGGAAGAGCCCCAGGCCGGCGGCGGCATCATCGCCCCAGGAGTCCCCGGGGGCGGTCAGACGGCGCAGGCCGGCGAGGCATCCGAGACGGGCCAGCCCGGCCGGGCCCACCCGAGTCCCCCAGAGATCCAGGGCCTCGAGGTTCCGGCAGGCGGCCACCGCGAACATGGCGTCGTCGTCCACCTCCGCCCCCCACAGATCCAGGGCGACCAACCCTTCGAGCTCCCCCAGAAGGCGCAGGACCGATTCCATCGCCTGGCGGATGGAGAGGCATTGCAGATCGCCGGGGCACAGGTCGACCAGCGCCTGCCCATCGGCTTCCCGAGCCAGGCGGAGGCCCAGCTCGCACCCGGCCGGGACCCGGACGCAGCCCTGCGCCGGGCCCGCCTCCCGCCACCCGTCGTCCCACCACCGGCGGGCGGAGCGCCCGAGGGCGCTGACCGGCCAGGCACCGGTGGTATCGGTCCGGGTGCCCCGGGCGCGCGGGCCCCGGAGCAGCACCGTGCCCAGGCGCTCGGCCACGGGGAATGCGACGGTGCGCCTCGGGCGCGCCACCGGGATGAGCGGCCGGCAGCAGCCCTCGGGGGGCTCGCCGTATGCCCGCTTGCCGTCCTCGTTAGCGTCCATTGACAGCCTGCCTTCATAGATGCCCGGTTGAAGTCGCCTTCACCCGGGATTCTGGGGCAGGCCAGGCGCTGAGACATCCGCCAACTGGCGGATCTTTTGCGCAGGAAACATCTACAGGTTCGGCAATCAAACCAGGCGTTCTGTTCCCGGGTATGGTGACCCGGCCGTCGAGCAGGGCTATCCCTGCAAATCGGGGCAACCCGCAAAAATCCAGCCGCTTCACAGCCAACGAGCAGGCCTAAGCCATCGTTTAACGCTAATCAGACGCCTCTTCCCGGACAAGGAAGATCGGCTTACCAGCACCGGCGGGTACGGCCCCGCCCTTCGCCCATTGGCCGCCCGGCTGGAATGGCAGACAGGCCGGAAAGCCGGGCGCTTTCAGTAAGGTTTTACGGATGCATTTCGGGCTCGAGCTCGGGGATGTAGCGGGCCAGAATCGCCTGGAGATCGGCAAGGTCCGGCAGCCGGGCAAGCGCGTCCCGCACGTAGCCCAGAGCAGCCGGTACGAAGCGCAGGAAGGAGGGATTGCCCTTCACCCGCTCGATGAACACGAAGCGTCCCGCATCCTTGAGCTTGCGTTGCACAGTGAGCAGGTCAAAGGATTCGCGGAAGCCCGCCTCGTTGAGCTGGGGGCCCCCGGCAGCGGCAGTCGTCGCCAGGTAGTGGCGGATGAGCTGGACGATGAGTTCGGGCTCGAGGGCGATGTAGCTGTCCCGCAGCAGGGCGACCAGGTCGTAGGCCCGGGGGCCCAGCAGGGCGTCCTGGAAGTCGATGACCGCCTGCTCGCCACCGGGCAGCAGCATCAGGTTGCGGGACTGGTAGTCCCGGTGGGTGAACACCGTCGCCTCGGCGACGATGCGCCGGGCGATGGCGTCGAACGCGGCGGTGACCACCTCGTACTCCGGGCCCGGGAGCGCGACGCCCTTCCAGGCGCCGAGCCCCCACTCCAGGAAGTGGTCGAGCTCCCAGCGGTAGATGTCGGCGTCGAAGGCCCGTTGGAATGCGACGCAGCCCGGGTCGGGCGCCCGCTCGGCGCGGACCTGCATGCTGACGAGCTGGTCGATCGCCGCGCGGTACAGGGGGGCCGGGGCCGCCCCGCCCAGCACCCGGGCGTTCAGCGTCTCGTCGCCCAGGTCCTCGAGCACGGCATAGCCCTGCCCCTGGCTCCAGGAGAGGACCCGGGGCACCCGCACGCCCAGCCGGGCGAGGTAGCGCTGGACCTCGACGAAGGGCACCACCCCGAGCAGCGGCCCCACCCTGCCGATCTCGTCGGGGGCGGCATCGGGGGCCAGCAGCATCACGATGTACGAGTCCCGGCCCGGGTCGCCGACCCGCCAGTAGCTCCTGCGCGAGGCATGGCCCGGGAGGCGGCGCACGGCAGCCGGGGCGGGGCGCCCGGTGGCGCCCGCGACCACCTCGCGCAGCCAGGTTTCCGTCGGTTCGAGCATGGGCTCCCCTCCGGGCAGTCTTTGTCCGGCTCTGTTTCGGCTCGTTCGGGTGTCACCCGCGCCGAGTTGGCCTATTGTTACGCGGGGGAGGGAGGCCGGCATGGCGCGCTCGTTGGTGTCTCGGGCCGTTGGTGGGCTGGGCGGGTGGCTGGACCGCCGATACGGCTGGGACAAGCTGCCCCTGCCCCTCGGACTCGTTTCCATCGCCGGCCTGCGGGCAACGCTGCGGGCCGAGAACCTGGTGGACACCAACACCCCCGGCCACCCCCCGGCGCCCACCCACGCGCCGCCCCAGCAGCTGGAGGCCCGGAGCCCGGACGGCACCTACAACGATCTGCAGAACCCGCAGATGGGCGCCGCCGCGGCCCGCTTTGGGCGCAACGTGCCGCTGGCCGCCGCCGTCCCCGAGGCGGAGCCGGACCTGCTGGAGCCCAATGTGCGCCTGGTCAGCCGGGAGCTGCTGACCCGGGAGAGCTTCCAGCCCGCCACCATCATCAACCTGCTGGTGGCTGCCTGGCTGCAGTTCATGGTCCACGACTGGATGAGCCACGGCCCGAATGAGCAGGCCAACCCGTTCCTCGTCCCCGTAGACGACGCCGACCCGTGGGACCACGACCGGCCCATGCCGATCCAGCGCACCCGGGCGGACACCACCCGCACCGGTGCCGACGCCAGCCTCCCGCCCACCTTCACCAACACCGAGACCCACTGGTGGGACGCCTCCCAGCTCTACGGCACCGACCCCCCGCCCGAACTGGTGGACCTGCTGCGCACCCGCGAGGACGGCAAGGTGAAGCTGGACCAGAACCATCTCATCCCCTTCGACCCCTCCAGCTTCGACGGCAAGGGCGTCGATGTGGCCGGGGTATCGGGGAACTGGTGGCTGGGCCTTGGGATCCTGCACAGCCTGTTCATGCAGGAGCACAACGCCGTGTGCGACGCGTTGCGTGCGACCTACCCCTCGTGGACCGACGACCAGCTCTTCGCCCGGGCCCGGCTCATCGTCTCCGGCCTCCTGGCCAAGATCCACACCGTCGAATGGACGCCGGCGATCATCACCCACCCCACCTCGCAGAAGGCCATGCACATCAACTGGTACGGCGCCGTCCCCGCCTGGATGCGCACCCTGTTGCTGCCCCTGCACAACGAGGTCCTGACCGGGATCCCGGGCTCGAAGAAGGACCACGACGGGGCGCCCTACTGCCTGACCGAGGAGTTCGTGGCCGTCTACCGCATGCACCCCCTCATCCCCGACGAGTTCACCTTCCGGTCCGCCGCCACCGGCGAGGTGATCCTGGAGAAGACGTTCCGGGACATCGCCGGGACCCAGGCGAGGGCCACCTTGGAGGGGGTGCCGATGGAGGACCTGCTGTACAGCTTCGGCGTGGGCAACGCCGGGGCGGTGCGGCTGCACAACTTCCCCAAGTTCCTGCAGGAGTTCACGAAGCCGGACGGCAGCGTCATCGACCTGGCAGCCACCGACATCCTGCGCTCCCGGGAGCGGGGCGTGCCCAGGTACAACGAGTTCCGCCGCCTGCTGCACATGAAGCCCTACACGTCCTTCAGCGCGCTGTGCGGCGGCGACGCCGCCCTGGCGAAGCAGGTGGAGGACGTGTACGAGGGGAGGATCGACCGGGTGGACACCTCGGTGGGCATGTTCGCCGAGCCGCTGCCGAAGGGCTTCGGCTTCTCCGACACCGCCTTCCGCATCTTTATCCTGATGGCATCCCGCCGGCTGCGGAGCGACCGCTTCTTCACCACCGACTTCACGCCCCAGGTGTACACCCCGCTGGGGATGCGGTGGATCCAGCAGACGACGATGAGGGATGTGATCCGGCGCCACTACCCCTCGCTGGCGAGCCTGGTCAACCCCGACAACGCCTTCACCCCGTGGGCCCCCATTTCCCCGAAGGCCGCCCCGAAGCCGCCCCCGGCGTAGCCGCCCCCGGGCGCAACTGGGCAACAACACCCTCGGAATCCGAGGGCAACGTGGCACAGGTCGCGCCGGTTCGCGGGAGATCGGCCCATACTGCCGGGCCGCAGGGGTGGCGAGGCTGGCGTCGGCATCCACGCGCACATATAAGCAGGAGGGTGCTACATCCCGTCGAGCATTGGTGAACTGTGCAACAAA
Source organism: Actinomycetota bacterium (assembly GCA_035765775.1). Taxonomy (NCBI): domain Bacteria; kingdom Bacillati; phylum Actinomycetota; species Actinomycetota bacterium. Next base: position 319,307 of record DASTWV010000059.1, read on the forward strand.
ACCTCCGCAATACGGAGGTAAAGTTGCCCGGTAGCCCTCAGGGCAGTAGCAGCGACAGGCAGGTCGGGCTGCCGTCGGCCCGGTTGAAGTCGCTCAGGTCCACGGCGTGCACCTCGATGCCCAGTGCCGCCAGCTGGCGGTGCACCCCGTGCTGACCCGCGGCCACCACATGGCGGCCGATGGAGACCACGTTGGCGGCCAGGCGGTCGTCACCCACCGGTACCCGTTCCGCGCCCCGGAACGCCGGCTGGGCGATGACCTCCTCCACGCCCAGGGCGATGCGGCCGTCCACGACGGTGGCCGATGTGGACAGGTGCACCGCCCAGTCGGGGACCTCGACCGTCTCCACCGTGTAGCCGAGGGGTTCGGCGAACGCCGCCAGGGCCGCCACCCCGGCGTCATTGGTCCGCCGGGAGCGGCCGACCAGGAGGCGTGAGCCGAATTCCAGGACGTCGCCCCCCTCCAGGGTGGCCGGCCCGTCCACCGCCCGGACAGCAAACCCACGCTCGGCCAGCACGGCCCGCACCGCCGCCTCCTCCCCCCGCCGGGAGGCGAGGGCGAAGCACCCGATGAGCGCGGCGGAGCCCAGCACGATGGCGGTGTCCTGGGTGAAGCACCCGTCGGGGTGCTGGTCGTCGGCCGGCACGTCGATCAGCTCCACGCCGAGGGACTCGAGCGTGGCGCGGTAGGCGGCGTGCTGCGCCCGGGCGCGGGAGGGGTCGATCAGGTGGCGCTCCGGGTGGGAGGACACCGCCCGGACCAGGGCGTCGCCCGGCGGGCGGACGATGGCCTTCACGGGACCTCGATGACCGCGGGCGGGAGCGGCGGGGCATCCTTGGCCTCCCGCAGCACCATGATGTCGCCCAGCCCGAGGTGGGCCACCAGGCTCTGGAGGCCGGAGAGCTCCTCCTCCAGGGCCATGGCCTCCCGGTTGCGCCCCGCCATCCAGGCCGCATCGGCCTGCCCGGTCAGCCCCCCGGCCACCTCGTCGAACCCCAACGACCGCAGCCACTGGCGCTGCGTGGTGAACAGGTCGGGGATGAAACCCACCCGCCCCGCCAGGCGCTCGACCGCCGAGAAGTTCACCTCGGCGGTGATGTCCCGGGTTCCCGGGCCGGCGAGCGGGTCCTCGCCGAAGCCGTCCGGTCCGTAGGTCACGATGGTCCCCCACTTGCTGGTGCTGTGGCGCCGCCACAGGTTCGGTTCCTTATCACCGTAGTCGATGACGAGCAGGTAGCCCCGGGCGAGCACGTCGGCGGCGTCCCGGCACCAGCCCTCGAGGTCGCAGCACACCTCGAAGCGGGCACCGGTGGGGACCTGGGGCTCCATATCGGCCGCCACCGGAGCGAGGCGCTCGTCGGAGAGCGCCCCGGGGCGCGCCACCAGGAACCCGCCCTCCTCGGCGACGTGGATCTCGGCCAGTTGGCCGGCGGCGGTTTTCTCCAGCAGGTGCGCCGGGAAGTTGTCGAGCACCTCGTGGGCCAGCACACACCCGGCCTGCGCCTGCGGGCCGCTCAGCTGCGCCGACCACTCGGCGCAGGCGGCCAGCGGCCCCAGCCGCGCGCGCTGCAGATCGGCCATGGCCTGGAAGCGCTCGACGAAGCGCCAGCGCACCGCGCCGGCCAGGCCACCGCCCGCCTCGGCGATGGCCGTCAGGGCTCCGGCGGCCAGATCAGCCCGCCCGGGGCCGACCTCGACCACCGTGAAGGCCTCCGGGGCGCCCAGCGCCTCCCACATGTGTTGGAACTCGCAGGCGACGAGGCGGCCGAACCAGGGGGTCAGGGCGGGCGACGTGTGGTAGTCGCTCCCGGCGCCGGGCACCCGGGTGGCGTAGTAGCCATGGCGGGGGTGGTAGAGGGCGAGGCGCATAAAGGACTCGAAGGGCATCGGCCCGCTCGTGCGGATCCGGTCGCCGATCTCCTCCCGCAGGGTCCCCGCCAAACCGGGCTCAGGCTACACCGGGAGGGTGTGGGGGACCCGGTCCAGCATCCGGCCCCAACCGTCGGCGTGCACGTCGCGCACCGCGGCGTCCGGGAAGCCCTCGTGGGTGAGGGTGAGCTCGGTCTCGGCGTCCCCCAGGGCGCGCAACTCCACCCGCACGGTGGTCTCGGGCAGCGCCCAGCCCTCCCAGGCCCAGCTGAACACCAGCCGCTCGCCCGGGGCAAGCTCCCGGAAGGTCCCCACTGCCACGTGGACCCGGTCGGGGGCGTGCATCTCGATGCGGAACCGGCCGCCCTCGGTGGCATCCAGCTCGGCCACCACCGCCGACAGTGGGCCGGGCGCGAACCACTGGCTGAGGATGGCGGGATCCACCCATGCCCGGTAGACCGCTGCCCGGGAGGCCCGCAGCACCCGGGTGAGCTGCAGGCGTTCGCTCACTGCTGCGCCTCGAAGTACTGCCCGAGAGCGTCGAGGCGGGCCTCCCAGAAGCCCCGGTAGTGCTCGATCCACTCCCATGCCCCCGAGAGCGGGTCCGGCACCAGCCGGCAGTGCTGCTCCCGGCCCCGGCGCTCCCGGGTCACGAGGTGGGCGCCCTCCAGCACCCGGAGGTGCTTGGACACCGCGGTGAGCGACATCGGGAACGGGGCCGCCAGCTCGCTGATGGTGCGCTCCCCCGCCGCCAGTTCAGCAAGGAGGGCGCGCCGCGTGGGGTCGGCCAAGGCGTGGAAGACCCGATCAAGCGTGCCAGGGTCAGGCGAAACGACCACTTGTTGAACCATACGGTTCAGCTTAATGGATCAACGGGGAGATCTGCGGGGAGGCCTACGGGGAGGCCTGCGTCCGGCTCCTGAGGGCGGAAGGTGTGGGGTCACCAGGCCACGGGCAACTCGGCCACCGCCCCGGCCACCCGGTCGGGCAGCGGTTGCAGCTTGCCGAGCGGCACCGCCAGGCGCAGGCCAGGGAAGCGCTGGAACAGGGTGGCGAACAGGGCCTGGAGCTCGATGCGGGCCAGCGGCGCCCCGATACAGAAGTGCCGTCCGTGGCTGAACGCCAGGTGCGGGTTCTCCCGGCGGGTGATGTCGAAGCGGGTGGGGTCGGGGAAGACATCGGGCTCCAGGTTGGCCTCCTGGAGGGCGAACATGACGAAGTCACCCCGCCGGATGGTGACGCCTCCGATAGCGATGTCGTCGGCGGCGTAGCGGGGCAGGCCCCCGCGCCGGGCCGCCTGGGGCGGGTCGAGCGGGCTGGGGAAGCGGATGATCTCCTCGACGGCGGTGACGACCAGGCCCGGATCCGCGATCAGCGCCGTGGCCTGGTCGGGGTGGGTGAGCAGCAGCAGGGCGCCCCGGTCGATGGTGCTGACCACGGTGGCGGTCCCGGCGAACAGGGCCCCGGCGGCCAGGTAGGCGATGGCGTCGTCGCTGAGCGAGGGGTCGGTGGCGGCCGCCGCCAGCAGATCGGACACCAGGTCCTCGCCCGGGGACCAGCGCTTGCGCTCCACCAGGCCCCCGAAAAGGCGCCACATCGACTGCAGGCCGGCCCGGGACCGGCCGGGCTGGTCCACCCGCGTGGCGTCGTCCGCCCAGATGCGCAGGTGGGCCCGCTGCTCCTCGGGGACGCCGAGCAGCTCGCACACCACCAGCAGGGGCAACCGGCTGGCCACGAGGGCATGGAAGTCGGCGGGCGAGCCGGCGGCGGCGAGGCCGTCCAGGAGGCCGTCCACCAGGCCCTGGATCCGGGGCTGGAGGGCCTCCAGCCGGCGAGGGGAGAGCGGGCGCGCCAGCAGCCGACGCAGGCGGGCGTGGTCGGCCGACTCCTGTTCCGGGTCACCGATCGGCCCACCCAGCACGCCGACCTGGCCCCGGCGGGCCGGGTGTGCAGGGTCGGGGTGGGTGCGGCTCAGCCGGGGATCGGCCAGCAGTGCTTTGACCGCGTGGCATCCCGAGACGAGCCAGACCGGCTCGCCGGTCGAGCTGGCGAGCTTCTGTAGGGCTGGCGAGGGGCCGGCTGGGGGAGCTACTGGGCTTGGATCGGCCCGGAGGCCGTGGCGGCGTCGTCGCCCAAGTCCACCTCACCCCAGCGGGCGATCTCCTCGGCCAGGGTGATGGTGTGGCAGAGCTGGTCAATGCCCAGCTCGACGTCGCCGAATTCCTTGAGCCACTTGATGGCACCCGGTTCCCGGTCCGCCAGGCCCAGCTCGTTGGCCCACTCCGTGGCGGTCTTCTGGTCCGTCATGTTGCCCATCATCTTGGCCTTGTCCGCATCCGTCCGGGTGGCGTGGACCTCGGTCTGCATCGCCCGGAACTGGGTGGGAGGCAGGATGGTGTCCACGATGTGCAGCCCGTCGGCCGGGACCGACAGCGTGGTCGACAGCGCCTGGCGGATCTGCTCGCGGACCTCCCCCAGGGAGGCACCCCGGCCGCCCACGCCCGGCTGGCCCGTGATCTCGGCGACCCACTGGTCGCCCTCTCGTGCGTATACCGCGGTGTAGGTCTCGCTCACGTGCCCGTCCTTCCGTGCTCGGCGGTCTGTGCGCTGCCGTCAGTGACAGTGACAAGGATAATTCATCGGCTGCGCTAATGGCGCACTAAGACTGGGGCGCCAGGCGCTCCTCCAGGGCGGCCAGCTCGTCCCACAGCACTGCGGGCAGCCGGTCGCCCAGCTTCTCGTAGTGCGCCTTGATGGAGTCCAGCTCGCCCCGCCAGTCGTCGCCGCTCACCGAGGTCAGCGTGGCCAGGTCCTCGGGGGACAGCGCGAGTCCCTCGGCGTTAAGCGACCCGGGCGCCGGGACATTGCCGATCGGGGTGGAGACCACCTCGGCCCCCCCGGCGATCCGCTCGCAGATCCACGCCAGCACCCGGCTGTTCTCGCCGTAGCCCGGCCAGAGGAACTTGCCGTCCGGCCCCTTGCGGAACCAGTTGACGAAGTAGGCCTTCGGTAGCTTCTCGGGGTCGGCCTTGGCGCCGACCGCCAGCCAGTGGGCGAGGTAGTCGGCCATGTTGTAGCCGCAGAACGGCAGCATGGCGAAGGGGTCCCGGCGCACCTGGCCTACGGCCCCCGCCTGGGCGGCGGTGGTCTCCGAGGCCATGATCGAGCCCAGGAACACGCCGTGCTGCCAGTCGAACGCCTCGGTCACCAGGGGCACGACACCGGCCCGCCGGCCGCCAAACAGGATGGCCGAGATGGGCACGCCGGCGGGGTCCTCCCATTCCGGGGCGATCACCGGGCACTGGGCGGCGGGCGCCGTGAAGCGGGCGTTGGGGTGGGCGGCGGTGCCCGAGCCGTCGCCGGGCGACCACGGCTTGCGCTTCCACGAGGTGAGCCCGTCGGGGGCGTCGGTGCCCATGCCCTCCCACCACACGTCGCCGTCGGCGGTGAGCGCGGTGTTGGTGAACAGGCTGTTGGTCTCGAAGGCGCGCATGGCGTTGTAGTTGGTGGCATCCGAGGTGCCCGGGGCCACACCGAAGAACCCGGCCTCGGGGTTGATGGCGTAGAGCCGACCGTCGGCGCCGAACTTCATCCAGCAGATGTCGTCGCCCAGGCACTCCACCTTCCAGCCCGGCAGGGTGGGCACCAGCATGGCGAGATTGGTCTTGCCGCACGCGGAGGGGAAAGCACCGGTCACATACGACACGACACCGTCGGGCGAGGTCAGCTTGACGATGAGCATGTGCTCGGCCAGCCACCCGTCCTCTCGCGCCATCACCGAGGCGATGCGCAGGGCGAAGCACTTCTTGCCCAGCAGGGCGTTGCCGCCGTAGCCCGAACCGTAGGACCAGATCTCCTTGGTGGCCGGGAAGTGCACGATGTACTTGTTCTCGGCGTCACACGGCCACGACACGTCGGCCTGCCCGGGCTCCAGGGGCGCCCCCACCGAGTGCAGGCAGGGCACGAACTCCCCGTCGGGGCCGAGGACGTCGAGGGCCTTGGCCCCCATCCGGGTCATGATCCGCATGCTGACCGCGACGTAGGGCGAGTCGGTGATCTCCACGCCGATGTGGGCGATCCGGGAGCCGAGCGGCCCCATCGAGAACGGCACCACGTACATCGTCCGGCCCAGCATCGACCCGGTGAACAGCCCCTTCAGCAGCTCCCGCATCTCCGCCGGGTCCCGCCAGTTGTTGGTGGGGCCGGCGTCACCGGGGTCCGCCGAGCAGATGAAGGTGCGGTCTTCCACCCGGGCGACGTCGCCCGGATCGGAGGCGGCCCAGTAGCTGTTGGGCCGTTTGGCCTCGTCGAGGCGGGTGAAAGTGCCGGCCTCGACCAGCAGCCCGCACAGGCGGTCGTACTCCTCGGCCGAGCCGTCGCACCAGTGCACCGCGGCGGGCGTGGTCAGGGCGGCGACCTCCTCCACCCAGGCGAGGAGGGTCTGGTTGGCGGTCAGGGACGTAGAGGTGTCGGTCACGGTCGCTTGTCCTTGTCTCAGCGCGGGTGTGGGGTCGCTTCGGGGGAGCGCAGCGAATAGTACAACCCTAGAACGCGACCCGTCCGGGCCCCGGTGGTCGGGGTCCGGACGGAAAGCGCTCGATGCCGGCGGACGTATGGCCGACTTACTCGCAGCCCGGGCTACTCACCCTTCGGGTTGCGCTTGCGGCTGATCAGGACGAGCACGCTGCCGGTGGCCAGCAGCATCAGGGCCAGCAGGCTGGTGGCGACGGCATTGAAGCCGGTGAAGGGCAGCAGCGCGTGGGTGACAGCCGGCACGACCTGGTCAATGGTGCTCGGGCTTGGTTGCCGGTTGAACTGCTCGCCGAGCACGTCGCTGCCCGGGTTGCCGTTCGTCTGGACCGTGCTGTTGCCCTGGACCGTCGGGCACCCGGTGACCTCGAGCTCCGCCGAGTCCTGGGCGTCACCCGTGTTGGTGCTCGAGGCCGTGGCGTGGTTGTCGTAGGTGCCGCAGCTGGACGGGCCGGTGTCGCTCACGACGTGGACGGTGAAGCTGCCGCCGTCCGGGTCCAGCCAGGACTGGGTGCAGGTGAGCGTGTCACCGGTGATGGAGCACCCGGCCACCGGGTTGGCGATGGTCCACGAGATGCCGTCGCCGTCAGGCAGCGGGTCCACCAGCTTCGGGTTCAGCATGCCGTCGTCACCGGTGTTCTTCACCGTGATGGTGAAGCCGATCTGGTTGCCCTCGGTCACCGACTTGTTGTCGGCGTGCTTTTCAACCGACAGGGCGGCGCACTTGATGTGGATCTCGGCCGAGTCCTGGTCCGAGCCGCCGTTGGTGCTGGTGACCTTGGCGGTGTTGTGCAGGGTGGTGCACTCGGTCTGGTAGGTGGTCGGGCTGATGACGTGGACGGTGAAGCTGCCGCCGTCCGGGTCCAGCCAGGGCTGGGCGCAGGTGAGCGTGTCATCGGCGATGGAGCACCCGGCCACCGGGTTGGCGATGCTCCAGTGGATGCCGGTGCCGGTGGGCAGGTCGTCGCTCAGCCTGGGGTTGAGCAGGCCGTCCTCCCCGGTGTTCTTGACGACGATGGTGAAGCCGATCTGCTCACCCCGGCTCTCAGGGTTGTCGTCGGCCTTCTTGGTCACCGTGATGTGGGCGCACTTGATGTGGATGTCGGCCGAGGACTCGTCCGATCCGCCGTTCTCCGAGGTCACCCGGGCGGTGTTGTGCAGCGTGTCGCAGAACGCCAGGTAGCTGGTGTCGGAGACGACGTGGACCGTGAAGTGGCCACCGGCTGCCAGGGCGGCCCGGGTGCAGGTGAGGGTGTTGCCCGAGATCGAGCAGCCGGGCACCGAGCCGTCGATGGTCCAGTGGATGCCGGGTGCGGTGGGCAGGTGGTCGGTCAGCACGACGTCCGTGGCCGTGGTGCCCCCCGAGTTCGACACCTCGATGGTGAAGCCGATCTGCTCACCGGCGCTCTCCGGGTTGTCGTCCGCCTTCTTGTGGACGTGGATCTCCGGGGGGTTCGACGGGCAGACGACGGTGATGACCGCCTGCGAGGTGGGGTCGCCGGCCTGGTTGAGAGCGCCCACCGTGACGGTGTTGACCAACATCCCGCAGTTGGCGGCCGCGGTGGTGCCCGAGACCACCACGGTGAGGCTGGCCCCCGAAGCCACGTCGCCGAAGGAGCAGCTGAGTGTCTGGGTCAGGCTGCCCGTGATGGTGCACGGGTTGCCGGCCGGCTGCGAGGTGACCGTCCAGGTGATCCCGCCCGGGAGCACGTCGGTCAGGGTGACCCCGTGGGCGGTGCCGGGCCCGCCATTGGCGACCACGATGTTGAAGGCCGCGGTGCCGCCGGCGTTCACTGTGGCCGACACGGCGGTCTTGGTGACCGTCACATCCGGGCACAGGATCTCGAGGGAATCCGTCGAGTTGCCGGACCCGTCGTTGGACGAGCTGATGAAGGCCTCGTTGGTGATGGTGGTGCACGTCCCCGGGGCGGTGCGCGAGGTCAGGTGGATGACCGCCGTGCCACCCGGCGCCAGGTCACCGATCGTGCAGGTCAGCAACGCAGTGCCGGAGTTGAAGGTGCATGAGCCCTGCGAGGTGGTCGCCGTCCAGGAGACTCCGGCCGGGGACACCAGCGTGTCGGTCACGACGACACCGTGGGCCGCCCCGGCCCCGGTGTTGGTTGCCGTGATGGTGAACCCGATCGGGTCACCGGCGGACACCAGGTGCTGGTCGGCCGTCTTCAGGACGTTGACGTTGGCGCAGTTGACCTGGATGGTGGCGCCCGAGGTGGGCTGCGTGGTCTGGTTGGTCGCTGTGACGGTGACGTTGTTGACCAGCGGGCCGCAGTCGGTCTTGGTGGTCGGTGCAGACACGATGACCGTGAAGGTGACGTTCGGCCCGAAGGTACCAAAGGCACATGTCAGCGAGCCGCCCTGGATCGAGCATGCCGGCACGGGGGATTGGAACTGAATCTGCCACGCGAGGTTGCCCGGCAGCGGGTCGTTGAGGGCCAGGCCGGAGGCGTCTCCCGGGCCGGCGTTGGTGATCTGGATCTGGAAGGCGGCGGTGTCACCGGCATTGATCGTGCCGGTGACCGCGGTCTTGGTGACTCCCACATCCGGGCACAGGACGTCGATGGAGGCCGACGAGTTGCCGGAACCGTCATTGGTCGTGGTGACGAAGGCCGTGTTGTTGAGGGTCCCGCAGCTGACCTTCGTGGTGGGCGAGGTCAGGTGGATGGTGGCCGATCCGCCGTTGGCGGCCAGGTCACCGATCTCGCAGGACAGGAAGGCGCCGTTGACGAGGCCGCACGAGCCCTGGCTCGGGGCCACCGACCAGGAGATGCCGGCGGGCGTCTCCAGGGTGTCGGTGACCAGGACGCCATGCGCAATGCCCGAGCCCGAGTTGACCACATCGAGGGTGAACCCGATCGGGTCGCCGGCGGACACCGGCGTGGAGTCGGCGGTCTTGGTGATGCCGATGGAGGCGCAGTTGACCGTCACGATCGCCGACGACACGTCGTTGCGCTCGGCCGCGTCCGTGTTGGGCTCGTTGGTGGCGTGCACCCGGGCGGTGTTCACCAGGGAACCGCAATTGGCTGCCGAGGTCAGCGCGGCGACGGTGACGGTCACGGAGGTGCCGGCCGCCAGGGTACCGAAGGTGCAGTTGAGGACACCGGCGGTGATGGCGCACGGGGTGCCGGCGGGCTGGGTGGTGATGGTCCAGCTCAGGCCGGGGGGCAGGGTATCGGTGGCCGTCACACCCGCCGCCGACCCCGGGCCGTTGTTGAACACGACAATGGTGAAGGCGGCGGTGTCGCCGGCATTGATCGTGGCGGTGACCGCGGTCTTGGTGACCCCCACGTCCGGACACTGGATGGTGATGGACGCCGCCTGCGAGCTGCCCGAGCCGTCATTGCCCGACGTGATGAACGCCGTGTTGTCGATCGTGGTGCACGAAGCGGCGTTCGTCGGGGACGTCAGGTGGATGGTGGCCGTGCCGCCGTTGGCCGCCAGCGTGCCCAGGGTGCAGGTGAGCAGGCCGGCGACGATGGTGCAGGACCCCTGCGACGGCGTGGCGGTCCAGATCACCCCGGCCGGCGTGGTCAGCGTGTCGGTGACGGTGACGGTGGTTGCTTGGGCGGCGCCGGTGTTGGTGGCGGTGATGGTGAAGCCGATGGGGTCGCCCGCCGAGACCACGGCCTGATCGGCCGTCTTGACCACCCCGACGGCGGCGGCCAGCGTGCTCACGGTGGCGGTGGACTGCCCGCTGCCGTCATTGCCGGTGGCGGCGGTGGCGGTGTTGGTCAGCGTCCGGGTGCCGGTGGCCCCCGTGGTGGGCGAGGTGATGTGGATCGAGACGCTGGCCCCCGAGGCGATGGTGCCGAGGCTGCAGACCAGGGTCTGGGCGGGCGCACTCCCGTTGATGGTGCAGCCCGGGGCGGAGTTGGGGACGTCGATGCTCCAGCTGACCCCCGGTGCTCCCGGCAGCGGGTCGTTCACGGTGACGGTGGTGGCCGGGGCGGCGCCCGAGTTGCCCACCTGGATGGTGAACCCGATGGGGCTGCCGTCGGCCACCGGCGAGGCGTCGGCGGTCTTGGTGATGCCGATCTGGGCGGCGAGGGTGTGCACCGTGGCGGTGGCGGTGTCGCTCCCGTCGTTGGTGGTGGTCACCGAAGCGACATTCACCAGCGTCTGTGTGCCGGTGGTGCCGTCGGTGGCGGACGTGATGTGGACGTGGGCGGACGCCCCCGACCCGAGCGTGCCGAAGTTGCACACCAAGGTCTGGCTGGGGGCCGTGCCGTTGATGGTGCAACCCGGTGTCGAGTTGGCGGCGTCGATGACCCAGCTCACGCCGGGGGCGGCGGGCAGCGGGTCGTTGACCGTCACCGCGGTGGCGGCGGCCGCCCCGGTGTTGGTGGCGGTGACGGTGAAGCCGATGGGCATGCCGTCGTTCACCGGGTCGGCGTCGGCGGTCTTGGCCAGGGTGATGTGGGCCGCCCGGGTGTCCACCGTGGCAGTCGCCGAGGCGCTGCCGTCATTGGTGGTGGTCACCGAGGCGACGTTCACCAGGTGGCTGGTGCCGGTGCTGGCGTCGGTCGACGAGAGGATGTGGACGCTGGCCGAGGCGCCCGACGCCAGGGTCCCGAAGCTACAGTGCAGGACCTGGCTGCCGACCGCACCGGTGATGGTGCACGCCGCGTTGGGCGGGTCGATCACCCAGTTGACCCCGCCGGCGGCGGGCAGCGGGTCGTTGACCGTGACGCCGGTGGCGTCGCCCGCCCCGGTGTTGGTGGCGGTGACGGTGAAGCCGATGGGCATGCCGTCGTCGACCGGCGTGGCGTCGGCCGTCTTGGTAAGCGTGATGTGGGCGGCGTTCACCGTGAGGACCTCAGCGGTGCACGGACTCACGGCTGGGAGATTCTTGCCACCTGTGGCGCCGTCCCCGCTGTAGGCGGCCTGCCAATAGAAGGTGCCGGCATCGGGGAAGGCGATGTTCGAGGTCGAGGGCACGCTGCCGTCGCCGTTCAGCGTGACGGTCTGGGTGGCGATGGCGCTGGCCGGGGTGCAGGCGCTGTTGGAGAACACGGTGTAGGTGACCGAGCCCGCCGGGGTGCCGGCCGTCTTGGTGAGGACCGCGGTGTCGCTGACCGAGGCCCCGGCCGAGACCGTCAGGTGGGTCCCGGACTGGGAGCCGCTGGAAAGCGTGGTGGCGACCGTGGGGGTCTTGCAGTTGCTGAAGCTGATCGGGCCGGCGAAGTCCTCCAGGCTCGAGCTGAAGCTGGTGGAGGTGCGGGTGTGCGGCAGGAAGGTGCTGAAGCACCCGGTGGCGAACCCGGCGGCGGCGAGGTCGATGCCGCCCTCCAGGAACTCGTTGGTATCCAGGGTGGCGGTGAAGTTCCCGTTGACGTCCCGGCAGGCCCAGCCACCACATTCGATGGGGCCGCCCGAGTTGACCTGCACGCTGACCGCGCTGGTGGAAGCCAACACGTAGTTGGCGGTGGTGCTGACGCTGGGGTCGCAGATGACCCCGTCCGGGCCGGCGGCGGTGCCGCACTGCCAGCGGAAGATATTCACGGTGCCCAGCGCGCCCCCGTTGCCGAAGTCCACCGCCACCAGGAGGTCGCCCTCGGTGCGGTGGCCGCTAAAGGTGCCGCCCCCCGCCGGGGCACACCCGTTGGAGTCGGCATTCGTCGAGATGGGCGACTGCAGGAACTCGAAGTCCACGTGGCTGTCGCCGTTGTTCACCACCCGCTCGGCGCCGAAGAAGATCTCGTTCACCGTCTGCGAGACGTGGGAGACGGCGTAGACGTCGCTCAGCTCGCTCTTGGCGGGGACTTGGCCGGCCCCCCAGGTCATCGAGCTGATCGGATCGGCATTCTTGTTGCTGCCCGTAAAGGTGGTCGGGTCGGCGGCCTTGGTCGAACAGGTGGTGTTGTCAGTGCTCAGGGGGTCCGGGATGAAAATGGCGTTGGGAATGGAGGGGTCACTGGCGGCGGCCGGCGTCAGGTGGGGCGGCAGTGGGGGGGTGGTGGTGCCCTGGTAGGTGCCGCCATCGAAGATGCCTCCCGAGCCGCTCCGGCTGATGACGGTGCCCGTCGTCACGGTGGTGCCCGTAACGTTCAGGGGGCCGCTGTTTGCCCAGTCATAGACCCCACTGCCGTCCTTGATGATGTTGCCGTCGAGTTCGAGGAAGTTGGAGGGCGCGGAGAAGGCCGACGGCAGGAGGGCGGCCAGCAGCCCGATGATGACGATCCGGACCATACGCGACTTGTAAACCTTGAGCCGGTACGCCCGCCGCCGGTTGATCCGAACACCGGCCTGGGCGTCGACTGAGGGCACCTGCTCGTCTTCGTACATGTTCACGGACTCCCCCTAATACCGCGTCGATGCCGGTCGCCCAGCCGGAGACGGACTAGTCCGCGTCGGCTGAGCAAAATTGCCTAGCAGTGGTCTCGTCGGGAAAACGAGGGGACTTAAGCCCAATGAAAGAATCTTCATAAGGAATTCTGTGACCGGATCACCACTCTGGGTGAGCGCAGGCGCGGGAAAAGACTCAAGTCACACCTTCTCGACGTCACTCAACGATGATGAGGGCGCTCATCTGCTTGGGATGTATGGAGCAGTAGTAGGTGTAGGTGCCGGGCTGGGTGAAGGTCCGGGAGAAGTTCGACCCCACCTTGAGGGTCCCGGAAGTGAACTTCCCGTCCGCTTTGACCGCGCCGGTGGCGGTGTTGTCGCTCCCCGAGGTGACCGTGTGCTGCGACGGCCCCTCCTGGTACCAGATCACCGTGGTGTTGGACCGGATGGTGAGCCGGGTGGGCGAGAAGGCGAAGTCGGCGACGTTGATGCGCTGGTTCAGCACCGGAGCGGTGGAATGGCCCGGCCGGGCGCTGGCGGTGGGGGGGGCGCCGGCGAGCACCCTGGTCCCGGAGGTCGCCGAGGTGCCGGCCTTGGGGGGCCCCGACGAGCAGGCGCTCGCCATCATCACGACGACGGCCACAGCCCCCAGCGCACCCCGTGTAGCCCGCACCCGGCCCCCTAGACGCGCGTTGTTTCGGCGTTACCGGCTCGGGGGGCGGGATTCGAACCCGCAACCTACTGATTAACAGTCAGCCGCGCTGCCGTTGCGCCACCCCCGAACGAGCCCCGAAGGGCTCAAACGAGCATAGCATCGGCCCCCGGGACCGGAGAGGTGGGTCAGGCCCTCCACTAGCCCGCCTTCTATCACTTCCATAATATGACAGTAGCTATGGCCCGGTCCCGTGGTGCCAGATTCTTACATTCCCAGGTCTTCCCAGGATCAGGCTTAGTGAGGGTGCGGATGATCGTGGGACGCCGACCGGTGCCCGAGGGGGTGGCCCTCTCAACAGCCGGGCTCGCCCGGGTGGCCGCAGCACCGATTGGCGATGATCCGGGCGCGCCACCGGTTCCGGACCAGTTTGCTCAGGTATTCGCCGCGGGGCATCCCCGGCTGGTGCAGATTGGAAATAAATCCCTGGAGGTGCTCCCGGAATCCCGGGGAGCTCACTCGAGGAAGTCCCGCAGCTTCTGGGAGCGGGAGGGGTGGCGGAGCTTGGACAGCGTCTTGGACTCGATCTGGCGGATGCGCTCCCGGGTGACGCCGAACTCGCGGCCCACCTCCTCCAGGGTACGGGGCATCCCGTCGTGCAGGCCGAAGCGCAGCTGGATGACCTTCTTCTCCCGGTCGGAGAGCGTGTGCAGGACCGACTCGAGCTGCTCCTGCAACAAAATAAAGGACGCCGCATCCAGAGGGACGACGGCGTCGGAATCTTCGATGAAGTCGCCGAGATGGGAGTCCTCCTCCTCACCGATCGGCGTCTCCAGTGACACGGGCTCCTGCGAGACCTTGAGGATCTCCCGGACCTTGTCCGGGGTCATCTCCATCTGCTCGGCCATCTCCTCGGCGAGGGGCTCCCGGCCGAGGTCCTGCAGGAGTTGGCGCTGGACCCGGACCAGCTTGTTGATGGTCTCCACCATGTGGACCGGGATCCGGATGGTGCGGGCCTGGTCGGCGATGGCCCGGGTGATGGCCTGGCGGATCCACCACGTGGCGTAGGTCGAGAACTTGTACCCCTTCTTGTAATCGAACTTCTCGACCGCCCGGATGAGCCCGAGGTTGCCCTCCTGGATCAGGTCGAGGAAGAGCATCCCCCGGCCGACGTAGCGCTTGGCGATCGACACCACCAGGCGGAGGTTGGCCTCGACCAGCTTTCGTTTGGCGAGGAGCCCGTCCCGCACGATCCGCCGGCAGATCTCCCGGGCTTTGTCGTTGCTGAGCTTGGTGGACTGCACCTCGAGGTTGGAGCGGATGGCCAGCTCCCGGGCCCGCTCCGGGTTGAAGTGCTTGGTGTCCTCCAGCATCTCCTCGGCGAAGAGGCCGGCTTCGATGCGCATCGCCAGGTCGACCTCCTGCTCGGCGGTGAGCAGCGGGACCTTGCCGATCTCCTTGAGGTACATCCGCACCGGGTCATTCGTCGGAGCCTTGAGGAGCTCGGGGTCCCGGCGGAAGTCCTCGACGTCGTCCGACTCGCCGCCCGGCTCGCGGTCCACGACCTCGATGCCCTCCTCGGCGATCACCGAGTACACCCCGTCCACCTGCTCGGCGGAGAGGTCCAGGACGCCCAGGGAGTCGGCGATCTCGTCGGCGGTCAGCCAGCCCTTCTCCTTGCCGCGGGCGACCAGCTCACGGATCTCATCGAGATGGCCGTCCTTCTCGGCTCCCGGTGCCACAGCCACGCCCTCATCGGTCATCGAAGCGCCTCCGTTGTTCTTCTAAACGCAATAGCTCGCGGTACGTGGCGTCGTAGTTGTCGGGGTCTGCGTTGGGATCGAGCCGCCCGAGTGTAGCCTGCAAAGCAGCGATCTGCCGCTCGAGCAGGGTCTCCGCCAGTCTTAAAAAGACCTCATCGACGGCCTCGGTGGTGACGGTGGTCAGGGCCAGTTCGGCGGCCAGGCGGCGGGAGGCGTCGTCCGGAAGGGCGTCCAGCGCCGACGCCCCGGTGCCCGAAGTCGCCAGCAGCGCCTGGAGCACCACCCGGTGCTCGGGGGTGGTGAAGTGCTCCTCGGTCAGCCACTCCCGGACCCGGTGCAGCGTGCCCGGGCTGTCCAGCAGGAGGGCGAGGGCCTCCCGCTCCAGGCGCAGCTGGCCCGAGCGCCGGGGGGACACCCGCGGGCCGCCGGCGTCGCGGCCGGGCGGGCGGGCCAGCTCGGAGATCTCCTGCTGCACCTGGCGGGCGTCGACGGCCAGGGCCCTGGCCATCCAGAAGGCGTACTCGCCCCGCACGATACGGTTGGGCTCCCGGGCGATCATCGCCGCCAGCGCCTTCAGGGCGCGGGCCTTGGCCTCCGGGGTGTCGGTGCGCTGGCGGGCGAGCTCAGTCTCCAGCATGAAGGCCAGGAGCGGCACGGCGGCGCCCAGGGTGGCAGCGACCGCCTCGGCGCCGTCCTGCAGCGCCAGGTCGGCCGGATCCTTGCCCGCGGGCAGGAGGGCGACCAGCACCTGGAGGCCCACCTTCTCGTCGATGCCGAAGCCCCGCTCGGAGGCGAACGAGCCCGCCGCGTCGGCGTCGAAGGCCAGCACGACCCGGTCGCAGAAGCGCTTGAGGGTGGCGAAGTGGTCCTCGCCCAGCGCGGTGCCGCACGTGGCCACCGCCGTGCGCACCCCGGCGTGGTGCAGGCCCATCACATCGGTGTAGCCCTCGCAGACCACCGCCTGGCCTTCGCGCACGATCTCCCGCTTGGCCCGGTCCAGCCCGTAGAGGAGCTTGGACTTATGGTAGAGGGACGTCTCCGGGGAGTTCAGGTACTTCGGGGGCTCGTCGCCCAGCGCCCGGGCGCCGAAGCCCACCACGTCGCCCGCCAGGTCGGCAATGGGGAAGGTGAGGCGGCCCCGGAAGCGGTCCCGGTGCTCGCCCTGCTCGGTGACCAGGGCCAGGCCGGCATCGACGATCTGCTGGGGCGAGAACTTGGCGGCCAGCAGGTGACGGTAGAGCGTGTCCCGGCCCGCCGGGGCATAGCCCAGGCCCCAGGCCTTGGCGTCCTCCGAGGTGAAGCCCCGACCCTCGACGTAGCGCCGGGCGGCGGCGGCCTCCGGGCTCTGGAGCAGGAGGCCGGCGAAGTACTCCTGGGCGGCTTTGGTGGCCTCCATGAGCCGCCGGCGGCCCCCCTCGGGGGCTCGTTGGCCCGCGCCGGTGCCCGGTTCCGCCCGGAGGGTGATCCCCACCCGGCCGGCGAGGCGCTCGGCGGCCTCGGGGAAGGGCAGGCCCTCAATGTCCCGGAGGAAGGTGAACACGTCGCCCCCGGCGTGGCAGCCGAAACAGTGGTAGAGCCGTTTGGCCGGGTCCACGGTGAACGAGGGGCTCTTCTCCTGGTGGAACGGGCAGAGCCCCTTGAAGATGG
Source organism: Actinomycetota bacterium (assembly GCA_035765775.1). Taxonomy (NCBI): domain Bacteria; kingdom Bacillati; phylum Actinomycetota; species Actinomycetota bacterium. The sequence continues at coordinate 336,068 of DASTWV010000059.1, forward strand.
CGCCTGCCTTGCGCAGCTGGGTGTAGCCGGAGATCACCTCGACGAGGTCGGCCCGCTCACGGACCTCGTTGACGTCCTCCTGCAGGTAGCGCCCGGGCATCAGCGGGCGGGGGCGGGGCGGGGGCGGGCCGGGTTTGGGTTCTGGGGAAACTTTGCCGTCGTTTTGACGGAAAACTTTCCCCAGAATGTTCCCCCCTTAACCGGCAGACAGCGCACTAATCCCCCACGAGACCGGCGATCCGGTCGAACTCCCGCAGGGCGTAGCGGTCGGTCATGCCGGCGACGTGGTCCACCACCCGGACGTCCGGGGGGGTGCCCTCCGGGGCGTCCGCCGGCAGGGCGTCGGGATGCGCCCGGTACCAGTCGCAGATGGCCCTGAGCACCCCCCGGGCCTCACCCACCTCGGCCATGATCGACGGCCGCTGGTAGACCTGGCGGAAGAGAAACTTGCGGGTCTCGAGCATGGCGGCCAACTCGTCGGGCCGCATGGTGACCTCGCTCGTGGCTGCCCCTTTATTGTTTGCGTCTTCATTGTTTGCGTCTTCTCCGGCGTTGTCGGCACCGACCCCCGAGCTGGCATCGACCACCGCCCCCACCATGGCGTCGATGCGGTCCGATGGGGTCTCCCCCAGGACTCGCCGGGTGACCTCGGGCAGGTCGCCCGGGGCGAGGATCCCCGCCCGCACGGCGTCGTCGATGTCGTGGCTGACGTAGGCGATCCGGTCGGCGTAGCGGGCGATCTGGGCCTCGGGGGTGGCGGGGGTGGGCATCGACCAGGTGTGGTTGACGATGCCGTCGCGCACCTCCCAGGTCAGGTTGAGCCCCCGGCGGGCATCCCGGGTCTCCAGCACGTCGACGATGCGCAGGGACTGCTCGTTGTGGCGGAACGGGTGGCCGAGGAAGTCCGAGAGGACGTCCTCGCCCAAGTGCCCGAACGGGGTGTGGCCCAGGTCGTGGCCGAGGCAGATGGCCTCGACCAGGTCCTCGTTGAACCGGAGCGCCCGGGCGATGGTGCGGGCGATCTGGGTCACCTCCAAAGTGTGGGTGAGGCGCATGCGGACGTGATCGCCCTCGGGGGCCAAGAAGACCTGGGTCTTGTAGGCGAGGCGGCGAAACGCCTTGGCATGCAGGATCCGGTCCCGGTCCCGCTGGTAGGCGGTGCGGAGGGGGTGCTCGGGCTCAGGCAGCACCCGGCCCCGGGTCTCGGCGGCCAGGGTGGCGCCCGGGGCGAGGGTGGCGCGCTCGCGCCCCTCGATCTCCTCCCGGACGCAGCTCAGTTTTTGGGTGTCCACCACGGGGTTCAGGCTAACAGCGGAGTACGACAGTCCCTGCCCGGCACCTCAGGACTCAGGCCCCTTCGCTCACCGACAGCTTGCGCTCGATCAGGTCCTGGCCGGAGGCGGGCCGGGCCATCTCCGGGGTGACGTTCCGGTTTGACAGGAGGTCGGTTGAGTCATGGTTCAGATGGTCGGCGGGCGAGGCCTTGACGAACTCGGTGCCGACGGCGTAGTTGCCCGCCACCCCCCGCCCGGTCGCCAGGGTGGGCAGCCGCCCCGCCAGGTAGGACTGGCGGGACTCCTCGTTCGCCAGCTCCCGCACCTCGGCATGCGTGCTCTGGGCGCCGGCGGGGTTGGCGGCGACGATGGCAGCTCATTGCTCCTGTATTTGACCGAAATACGTTGGGTATTTTGTGGGACCAACTCTCGCAAAAATTCGGGGTCGAAGGCGAAGTTACCTCCGTCCTATCGGCGGCCGCCGCGCCCAGAGCGCCTGGGCACCATCCGTCGAGCTGGCGTAGCGCCGGTCGGCGGTCAGGGCCTGGATGACCTCGTCGGGGCTGTGGGTGGCCGACCCGGTGGCCGGGTCCACCGCCAGCCACTCCTGCGCCCGGTCGATGACTGCCCCGCCGCTCTCCCGGGCGACGGCGACCGCCGTGGCCGCCGCCACCGCATGGCCCACGGGCGATCCGGCCGACCGCACGATGGCGTGCATCCCCGGCCGGTAGCCCACCTCGTCCAGGTGCGGCACCCGGTAGGCGCCGAACTCCCCCGGCACCGGCTCCCGCTCCTCCATCAGGAAGATGTGGCAGGCCTCCTCGTCGATCCCCACCAGGCCCACGGCGAAGGCCGGGGTCTCGGCGTTGCGGATGCGGCCCAGCCAGGGCACCCGCAGCACGGCGGTCTGCAGCTCGCTGAGCGCCACCAGCGGCGGCTCGAGGAGGCCCAGCAGGGTGGCCAGCGCCCGGCCCGCCCCGGCCATCACCCAGGCGATCTCGACCGGCCGCCCCAGGGCGACGTCGAGACCACCCGGCCAACCCGGGCCTCCCGGGCCGTCGGGCCCGGGATCGGGGATGCGATCGGTCAGGGCCATCCGGTGCTCAGCGGGTGTCCGACCCCCGAGCATCCCCGTGCGCCCCCGCCTCGTGCAGGGCGGCGTGGGCGGCCGCCAGGCGGGCGACCGGGACCCGGAAGGGCGAGCAGGACACGTAGTCCATGCCCGCCTGGTGGCAGAACTCCACCGAGGCGGGGTCCCCGCCGTGCTCGCCGCAGATGCCGACCTTCAGGCCCGGCCGGGCCTCCCGGCCCTCGGCCACCGCCAGGCGCATGAGGCGGCCGACGCCAGCTCGGTCGAGCGAGTCGAACGGGTTCGCCTTCAGCAGCCCCTTGTCCAGGTACTGGGCCAGGAACTTGGCCTCGACGTCGTCCCGGGAGAAGCCGTAGGTGGTCTGGGTGAGGTCGTTGGTGCCGAAGGAGAAGAAGTCGGCGCTGGCAGCGATCTCCCCCGCCACCAAGGCGGCCCGGGGTAGCTCGATCATGGTGCCGATCAGGACGTCGATCCTGCGCCGCCGGCCGTGCATCACCTCGGCGATCACCGCCTCGGCCTCGGCCCGTGCCATCTGCAGCTCCTCGGGGAGCGCCACCAACGGGATCATGATCTCGATCACCGGCTTCAGCCCGCGGTCCTGAGCGATGCAGGCGGCCTCCATGATCGCCCGCACCTGCATGGCGAACAGGCCCGGGCGCATGACGCCTAGGCGCACGCCCCGCATGCCCAGCATCGGGTTCGACTCCTCCAGGTGCTCGACGCTGCCCAGCAGCTCGACCACCTCGGCGATCTCGGTCTTGAGGCGCACCCGGTCGTCGCTCTTGGCGCTCCGCAGCTCGTGCTCCAACTCCTTGATGTGCAGCTCCAGCTCCTTGGACGAGGGCAGGAACTCGTGCAGCGGCGGGTCCAGCAGGCGGATGGTGACCGGTAGGCCGCTCATCGCCTCGTAGATGCCGAGGAAGTCCTCCCGCTGCAGCGGCAGCAGCTCGCCCAGGGCGGCGCGCTCCTCGTCGGCGTCCACCGCCAGGATCACCCGGCGGACGGCGGGGAGCCGGTCCCCCAGGAACATGTGCTCGGTGCGGGCCAGGCCGATGCCCTGCGCCCCGAAGGAGCGGGCCTTGGCGGCGTCCTCGGGGTTGTCGGCGTTGGCCCGGACCTTGAGGCGGCGCACGCCGTCCGCCCAGCGCAGGACCTTCTCCAGGTCGGCGGAGAGCGCGGCGGGCACCAGGGGCACCGCCCCGATGGCCACCCGGCCGGTGCTGCCGTCGATGGCGATGGTGTCGCCCTCGGAGACCACGGTGTCGTCCACGGTGAAGCGCCGGGCGATGACGTCGATGGAGAGCGACTCGGCGCCGCACACGCACGGCGTGCCCGCACCCCGGGCCACCACGGCGGCGTGCGAGGTCTTGCCGCCCCGGGACGTGAGGATTCCCTGCGAGGCGTACATGCCGCCGACGTCGTCGGGCTCGGTCATGGGCCGGACCAGGATCACCTTCTCGCCCTTGTCGGCCCACGCCATGGCGGTGGCGGCGTCGAACACCGCCTTGCCCGAGGCGGCGCCGGGCGAGGCGTTCAGGCCCTGGGCGATGACGTGGATCTCGGCGGCCGGGTCCCACTGCGGGTGCAGCATCTGGTCGAGGGAGCCCGGGTCCACCCGGAGCACCGCCTGCTCCTTGGTGATCAGCTTCTCCTTCACCATGTCCACGGCGATCTTCACGGCCGCGGCGGCGGTCCGCTTGCCGATGCGGGTCTGCAGGATCCACAGCCGGCCCTGCTCGACGGTGAACTCGATGTCGCACATATCCCGGTAGTGGCCCTCCAGGGTGGCCATGACCTGCAACAGTCCGGTGTAGGCGGCCTTGTTGCTGCGCTTCAGCTCGTCGAGGCTGAGGGGGGTGCGGGCGCCGGAGACGACGTCCTCACCCTGGGCCTGGGGCAGGTACTCGGCCAGGTGTTTGTTCTCGCCCGTCGAGGCGTCCCGGGTGAAGGCCACGCCGGTCCCGGACCCTTCGCCGACGTTGCCGAAGACCATCGACACGACGTTGACCGCGGTGCCCAGGTGGTCCGAGATCTTGTTGCGCCGGCGGTAGATGCGCGCCCGCTCGCCGTTCCACGAGGCGAAGACCGCCCGGATGGCCATCTCCAGCTGGGCCATGGGGTCGTCGGGGAAGGCGGTGCCCGCCCCGGCGGCGGCGATCGCCTTGAAGCGGGCCACGAGCCCGGTGAGGTCCTCGAGGGTGAGGTCGGTGTCGGCGCGGTAGCCCTTGGTGTGCTTGACCTCGGCGATCTCCTCCTCGAAGCGCTCGCCGGGCACCCCCATGACGATCTTGCCGAACATCTGCACGAAGCGGCGGTAGGCGTCAGCGGCGAAGCGTTGGTCGCCGTACTGGGCGCCGAGCCCGGCGGCAGTGGTGTCGTTCAGCCCCAGGTTGAGGACGGTGTCCATCATCCCGGGCATCGAGAACTTGGCCCCCGAGCGCACCGAGACCAGCAGCGGGTTGGTGGCGGCGCCGAAGCGGCGGCCCATCTTCTTCTCGAGGCGGCGCAGGTGGCGGGTCACCTCGGGCATCAGGGACTCGGGCAGGGCGCCGAGGTCCATGTAGTCGTTGCAGGCGACCGTCGAGATGGTGAAGCCGGGGGGGACGGGCAGGCCGAGGTTCGTCATCTCGGCCAGGCCGGCGCCCTTGCCGCCCAGCAGGTCCTTCTGGTCCTTGGTGCCTTCCTCGAAGTCGAAGACGTAGCGGTGGTTCTTGTTTCGCGTGGTGCCGGGTTCAGTCCTCGGGCTGGGGGAGGTGCCAGCGGTGGGCATGATCAAGGTCCTCCTAATTCATGTACGCGATTCATTGCGTAGTGGACAGGTCAAGGGTGATGGCGGCCTCGGGACCGCCCTCGATGGTCACCGCCTGTTCGATGCGGTTCGTGCCGGGGGCGAAGGCGATGAACGTCCAGGTCGCCTGCGTCAGGTGCAGGGTGAAGCCGCCGTCGGGGCCGGTGCGCCGTTCGTTGACGAACTCACCCGACGGCCCCAGTACCCGGACGTAGGCCCCCTCGGTCGGCGTGCCGTCCTTCGTGACCGTGCCGCGTACGACCGTGGCGACAATGCTCATGTGCCCACCAGCCTTTCGTCGAGGTAGCGCACCAGCCCAGCGATAGGAATGCGGTCCTGCGTCATCGTGTCCCTGCTCCGCACGGTGACCGCCTCGTCCTCCAGGGAGTCGAAGTCCACGGTCACGGCGTACGGCGTCCCGATCTCGTCCTGCCTGCGGTAGCGCTTCCCGATCGACCCGGCGTCGTCGTAGTCGATCATGTAGCGCCGCCGCAGCACCGCCGCGACCTCCCTCGCCTTGGGCACCAAGGTCTCGTGGCGGGACAGCGGCAGCACCGCCGCCTTGTACGCCGCCAGGTCGGGGTGCAGGGCGAGAACGGTGCGGGTCTCGATTTTACCGGCCGCCGACGTCACCGGTTCTTCCCGGTAGGCATCCACCAGGAAGGCCAGCAGGCCCCGGTCGGCACCGGCGGACGGCTCGATGACGTAGGGCACGTAGCGCTCCTGGGTCTCGGCGTCGAAGTAGGAGAGGTCTGCCCCGGAGAACTTGGCGTGCTGGGTGAGGTCGAAGTTGCCCCGGTTGGCGATGCCCTCCAGCTCCGCCCAGCCCCAGGGGAACTGGTACTCGATGTCCACGGTGCGCTTGGAGTAGTGCGACAGCTCGTCGGCGCCGTGCTCGCGCAGGCGCAGCTTCTCGGGCCGGATGCCGAGGCGCAGGTACCAGGCGAAGCGCTGGTCGATCCAGTACTGGTGGCGTTCCTCGTCGGTGCCCGGCTTCACGAAGTACTCCAGCTCCATCTGCTCGAACTCCCGGGTGCGGAAGATGAAGTTGCCGGGCGTGATCTCGTTGCGGAAGCTCTTGCCCCGCTGGGCGATGCCGAAGGGCAGCTTCTTGCGGGAGACCGCCTGGACCTGCATGAAGTCCACGAAGATGCCCTGGGCGGTCTCGGGCCGCAGCCACACGAGCGCCCCGGCGTCCTCGACCGGGCCGGCGTAGGTCTTGAACATCAGGTTGAAGTTGCGCGGGTCGGTGAAGGCCTTGTTGCCGCAGTCCGGGCACACGGGCGGGTCGGCGAGGTGGTCGGCGCGGAAGCGGTGGTGGCAGTTCAGGCACTCGACGAGGGGGTCGGTGAAGCTCTCCACGTGCCCCGACGCCTCCCAGACCCGGGGGTGCATGAGGATGGAGGCGTCCAGGCCCACGACGTCGTCGCGCTCCTGGACCATCGCCTTCCACCACGCCCGCTTGACGTTGTCCTTCATCTCGACGCCCAGGGGTCCGTAGTCCCAGGTGGAGCGCAGCCCGCCGTAGATCTCGGAGGACTGGAAGGCGATGCCCCGGCGCTTGGCGAGGTTGACGATGGTGTCGAGGGAGGGGCCTTTGGAAGACAGCGGAGCCGGCGGAGCGCCGGAAGAGCTGGGCATAGTGGCGCCCATCATGCCATGGGGCCCTCCCGTGCCTGGGGCTTGCTGGCGTTGCATCGCCGGGAGTGGGCGGGCACACTCGCACGATGGACGAGCCTGACGCCCAGAGAAAAACCCGCCGCCTGGTGCTCGTGCTCGTCGTGGCGCTGGCCGCTTCGGCAGTGGGAGTCGGCCTACTGGCGCGGAGCGGTGGCTCGCAGAGAGTCACCGCCGTGCCGCCAGCAAGTGGAGTTCCCACAGCCACGGCTTCGGATCCGCCCGGGTTCGTGGGCAACGGGCTGGAGGTCTACGTGCCTCCCGGAACGACGGCCAGCGTGGTCCAGCGGGTGGCGGACGTGCTCTCTGCCCGCCTGCACGGGGTGAAAGGGGCCACGATCGCCCGCCAGGGAAGCCGAGTTTTTGTGCACGTACCTGAGACGATCGATCCGCAAGGCCTGGTGAACCTGGTTCTGGACCCGGGCATATTCGAGATCCGGCCGGTCCTCGGGATCCCCACGTCGACGGTTACACCCACTTTCATCGACGATCCGGCGCAGCCGGCAGTGCTCGCTGAGGCAGACGGGGAGACCTTTTCCCTTGGGCCGGCGATCTTGACCAGCACCGCGGTTCAGAACACCGACCTTGTGGTCAACCCGAGTGATGGCGCGTGGTCCATCGTCGTCACCTTCACGAGGCAGGCTGGGCCGGTTTGGACTCATTTCACCGGCCAGTTGGCGTGCGCCTCCGGCGCCCAGCGGCAACTGGCCATCGTGATGGACGGCCAGGTGTCAGACGCCCCGACCGTGAACAGCGTCGTCACCTGCGGAGTCGGCATCCCGGGCGGCACTACCGAAATCAACGGTGACTTCACCCAGGCGCAGGCCCAGCAGCTGGCGACCGTGCTCACCAGTGGTCAGCTCCCCGTCCGCCTTGGGGTTGGGGTCATGAAGCAGCGACCCCCGCCGGCAATCCCCGGGGGCCCGTGAACGCCTGAGGCGGGCTGGCGTTGCAACAACCCTGGTCTGCGGGCACACTCCTCGGAGCATGGACGACCACGACGAGCAGCCGCCGGTGACCGATCCGCCGGCCACCGGGGATCCGGAGCCCGACGCCCCCGGTGACGAGGATCATCGGCCGCGGCGCCGCTGGGTGGTGGGTGCCGGGCTCGTGGTGGTCATCGCCCTGGTGGCGGCGGGGGTGATTCTGGGGGGCGGGAACAAGTCCCGGAACACCAACGGGGTGTCGACGCCCCTGAACACCCACCCGGCGGTCACGGCCACCGCGTCCGGAGGGCCGACGTCGCCCGCCGTCCGCCTCCAGGTGAGCGTGCCCGCCGGGACGACGGCCACCGTCATCCAGCAGGTGGCCAGCGTGCTCTCGGCCCGGCTCGTGGGGATCCCGGGGGTGTCGGTGACCCGCCAGGGCACCGGGGTCCTGGTCACCCTGCCACCCTCGAGCAACGCCCAGCAGCTGCTGAACCTGGTGCAGGACCCCGGGACCTTCGAGGTGCGGCCGGTGCTCGGGGTCTCGCAGACGGGCACGGCGACGCCGACCGCGGTCGATGATCCGGCGCAGCCGGTGGTGCTGGGGGGCCTGGGCCCGGCCGCCACCGAGACCTTCTCCCTGGGCCCCGCCGTCCTCACCGGCACCGCCGTCCAATCGGCGGCCGCGGTCTCGCCGGGGGGGCAGGGGTGGGTGGTCCAGGTCGGCTTCGCCCCGGAGGCAGCAGCGGTGTGGACCCATTTCACCGGGCAGCTGGCGTGCGCCACCGGTTCCGGCCGGCAGATGGCCCTGGTACTGGATGCTCAGGTGGCGTCGGCGCCCTCGGTCAGTGGCGACGTGCGCTGCGGCGTGGGCATCACGGCGGCGGCAACCGTCATCGAGGGCGCCTTCACCCAGGCCCAGGCGCAGGAGTTCGCCGCCGTGCTCACCACCGGCCCCCTCCCGGTGCCGATCTCGGTGGTGGCGGGAGCGCCATGAACCTCTGGAAGATCGCCAGCATCGTCGTCCTCACCTTGATCAACGCCTTCTTCGTCGGGGCGGAGTTCGGCCTGGTGACCGTGCGGCGCACACGGCTGAAAGAGCTGGTGGCACACGGCAACCGGCGGGCGGCCAGCGCCCAGAAGGCCACCGGGCATCTGGGGCGCATGCTGTCGGGCACCCAGCTGGGCGTGACCCTCACCGCCCTCGGCATGGGCGCCCTGGGCGAGCCGGCGCTGGCCGATGCCCTCGAACGGGTCTTCGCCCACCTGCCGCACGCCGTGCGCTCGGCCGGCTCGCACGCCGTGGCGGCGATCATCGCCTTCGTGGCCATCACCCTGTTCGATGTCGTCGTGGGCGAGATGGTGCCCAAGAACCTCGCCCTGACCAAGGCGGAGCGCGTCGCCCTCGCCGTGGCCACCCCGCTGCGGGCGTTCACCGCCTGTTTCCGGCCGCTGATCTGGCTGATCCAGGCGAGCGCCTCTCCCGTGCTGCGCCTGCTCGGGGTGAACCCGGGCGCAGTGTCGAGCGCCCACACCCCCGGCGAGCTGGCCCTCATCGTCGAGGAGTCCCGCCGGGGCGGGTCGATCGAGCCGAGCCAGAGCGAGCTGCTCACCCGCACCCTCGAGTTCCCCGAGCGGCGTGCCGTCGAGGCGATGGTGCCCCGGGTCTCCGTCGAGGCGGTTCCCTTCTCGGCCCGGCTGGAGAGCATCCTGGAGCGGGTGGAGCGCACCGGCTTCTCCCGGTTCCCGGTCTGGCGGGAACGCCCGGACGAGTACGTCGGGTGGGTCCACCTGAAGGACATGCTGCGCCTGGCCCGGCGGCGCCCGAGCGCCACGGCGGGCGAGGCGATGCGCCCGCCCGTGCTGGTCCCCGACTCCCTGCCGCTCGACGAGCTGCTGGTGCTGATGCAGCGCCAGCGGGCGCATCTGGCGATCGTGCTGGACGAGTTCGGAGCGACCGCCGGCATCATCACCTTGGAGGACATCCTCGAGGAGCTGGTCGGCGAGATCCAGGACGAGTCCGACCGCCGGGAGCCCGCCGGTCCCCGGCGGGTGGAGGGCGGCTACCGGGTGCCGGGCACGCTGCGCCCGGACGAGCTGGAGGACCTGACGGGCCTGGTCCTGCCCGAGGGCGACTACGAGACGGTGGCGGGCTTCGTCATCGAGCAGCTGGGGCGCCTCGCCCGGCGGGGCGACGAGGTGGACGTCGGCGGGTGGAAGCTGCGGGTGGCGAACCTCGGTCGGCGGCGCATCCTGTCGGTGGACGTGAAGCCGCCGGCCCAACCAGCCGAGCCGCCTGCGGAGGCAGCCACGCCGTAGGCGGGAAGGGGCCGGCGCCGTAAATATGGGCAGGGAGGGTTTCGTGCGGCGGCAAGATAAACCCGGCCGGGTTTCAGCCCTGGAGAGCTACGGTGCCCAGGGAAGCGTTCTGGGCGGCCGAGAATGCGATGGCCAGGTTCCCGTTGCCCGAGGTGGTGACGGTATTGGCGATCACCATCGAGTTCAGGGTGCTGGTCTCAGCGCCGTTCCCGGTCAGCGCCAGCGCCTCGCCCTTGGTGTAGACCGTGCCCGTCAACAACGTGCCGCCATTGCCGTTGAGGCTGGACGAGGTGGCGTTGTTGCGGTCGGCGAAGATCGCCAGCCCCTGGAAAGGCCCGGAGGCGGGGGGCGTGATGCCGGTGGCCCCGTTGCCGGTGATGGAGAAGGTGGCCCCGGACTGCCCGGCGGTGCACGGCGCGGGATAGGCGGAGCAGGCGAAGTACAGGGTCACGCCGTTGCCGGTCAATGCGCCGCCGCCGGAGAAGCTCATCGAGTGCGTGATGATGTAGGTGCCCGGCGCCATCGTGAGCGATGCCTGGCCCTGCACCGAGATGTTCTGGTAGATGCCGGGGGTGATCGACGCCGAGGTGCTGCCGGTCAGGTTGACGTCGGGATCCACCACGGCCGGGCACACCGCCGCCCCGGCCTGCGGGCACTGCAGGAGGGAGGCAAGGGGGTCGCCGACGGGGGGAGCCTGCACCGGCTGGGGCGTATAGCGGCCATTGCCCGTGGTCCGGAAGCCGTCGGGGGCTGACGGGCCGCCGATCTCGTCGGCCACCACGCTGGAGTAGCCGATCACGCTGGCGGCATCCGCCGCCGTCGAGTTGTCCAGCAGCGCGGCGCCGGTTACCTGCACCAGGGCGGTACCGTTGGCCCTGAACGCCGGGTTGGCCGTGGAGCTGAGCACGCACAGACCGCAGTCGGGCGAGGTGATCACCCGGGCGGTGGCGGCCGCCGCAACTGGGACCGAGACCACCCCCAGCACGCGCCCGAAGCTCGTGGGGACCGCCATGGCGGGTAGCCGGACCCGGAGACGGGTGGGCGAGGTGCTGGAGTCGGCCGAGATGCAGCCGTTGCCATGCGCGGCGTCGGGCTGGTACGGGAGTGCAGCTGCGTCCGTGCAGCCGCTCCACGAGAGCGCCGCGCTCGGCAGGTTTGCCTGGACGAACGTCTCGACATCCGACACCACCCGGGGCCACCCCGGGAAAGCCAGCAGGTCCTGGGCACCGGCCAGGGCGGCCGAGTCGGCGCTGGCCTGAGCGGCCTCGGCGTAGCTCCGGGTGCGGGCCAGATCGATCCCCACCCCCGCCATGCCCACCAGTACGACCATGAGGACGCCAACCACCACTGCGATGGCGCCGCGGTCGTCGGCTGCGCAAGCCGCGACGCGCCGGGCGACCGCCGCCGCCATCCGGCGAACTATGGACCCGAGTTGTATGGCGTGCACCATGCCCACCCCGATCCCGACGGGTCTGTCTCGGCACCCTGGGTCTCGACTTGACTGGCTGCCTGCTCGATGCGGATGGTGGTCTTGGAGCGCAGGTAGTGCCCGCCGAAGGCGGAACCGAACGCTCCAGTGACCGAAAGGACCGGGTACTCGGCACACAGCGTCAGCCCCCCGCCCACGAGCCATGCGGTGCCGGTGGTGCTGAGCGTCGGATCGGAGATGAGCACGTCGATACGCACGCCGCTCTGCGGAAGACCGATGCTGCTCTTCACCAGGCACATGAGGTTCTGGAGGTCGGCGGAGGGTGCTGTGCCGCCGACGAAGGTCAGCGGGCACGCGGAGGTCGCCCCGAAGTTGGCGACACTGCCGAAGCGGGCCCCGGCGGCCACGCCGGAGCGGAGCCCGGCCCACTGGTTGTAGACGTTGCCGAAGTCCACGACGCCTAGGACCAGCATCACCACCATGGGGATGACCAGAGCGAACTCCAGCGCCGCCGAGCCCCGGGAGCCGAGCCCACGCCGTCCCTGACCGGCGTCGTCCTCCCGCTGCCGGATGGACCGGAATCCCCGCTGACTCTCCATAGCGACCTCGCGCTCCGTCCCGGTGCCACCGGCTGTTGGGTGGCCTCTCCCTTAGATGTTTCGGGCGGGGAAGGGTCCGGCACATGATCCGTTTGCGCGATCTTGGGTGGCCATGCAGGACCAGTTCCGGAGGCAGTGCGCCATGGCCCACGCGGGGCGCCAGAGCGGCCCCAGGAACAATGCGGTGATAGCCGGACGGCTGCTTTGGGAACCGAACCAGCGCCTGCTACCCGTTCTGCGGAGCTACCGGCGGATCCTCTGAGCTTGAGGTGGTCACTGCCGCTCCCGCTCGCAGCGCACGCCTCACCCCTTGGACGAGGGTGTCGGCGGTAAATGGCTTTTGGATGAGTATCATGTCGGGATTGAGCGAGCCCCGAGATGTGATGATGTCGGCGGTGTACCCGGACATGAACAGGGCGGGGAGGCCCGGAAACCTCGCTCGCAACTCCTCCACAAGGGCCTTCCCGGACATTTGCCCCGGCATGATGACGTCGGTGACGACCACGTCGGGTGGGCCGGCCGCAACGGCCTCCAGAGCCTCGGTACCATTGGCGGCATCGATGACGGCGTACCCGTCCGATTCCAGGATCCGGTGGGCGGCGCGGCGTACTCCGGGTTCATCCTCAACCAGGAGTACCAGAGAGGCAGTCCCCCGCTCGAGTTTCTCCGCCGACCCTGGGTTGGGAGCAGTGGAGGGCAACGCTTGCACGGGAAGCCATATCTTGAACGACGTGCCGATACCGACTTCGGAATACACGCTGATGTGGCCGCCCCAGCGACTGACGATGCCGTAGACCGTTGCCAAGCCCATCCCGGTCCCGACGCCGGCGGGCTTGGTCGTGAAGAAAGGCTCGAAGATTTGCAGGCTCACCTCGGGCGGCATGCCCGAGCCGGTGTCGGTGACCTCGAGGAGCACATTGGGTCCAGTTGAGGCCCCCAGGTGTGCGGCGGTATAGCTTTCGTCCAGATGGGCCACGGAGGTGGCGATGGTCAGCTGCCCCCCGTTGGGCATGGCATCCCTGGCATTGACGGCGAGGTTCATCAGCACCTGCTCAACTCCGCCAACATCGGCTTCGACCGGGGGGAGGGACTTGGCCAGGCGCAGGTCGATCGCCACATCCTCGCCCAGAACCCGCTCCAGAATGCGAGTGGAGGCTTCGATCTCGGAGTTGAGGTCCACTTGCTGGGAACTGACCACTTCCTTGCGGCTGAAGACCAGCAGCTGGCGGGTGAGCGTGGCAGCCTGTTCGGCAGCCCGGCACATGTCCTTGACGTCATCCTCTGCGGGATGACCCTCGAGTTGCTGCAGCACGAAGTGACCGAAGTTCAAGATCACGGCCAGCAGATTGTTGAAATCGTGTGCGATGCCGCCAGCAAGGTGTCCCACAGCCTCGAGCCGTTGCGCCTGCCCCAATTGCGCCTCCAGGCGCGCACGGTGCCGCTCAGCCTCCTCCCGCTCCTCGAGGGCTCGATCCCGGCTGGCCTCCGATTGCTGGGCCTGCTTGACGAGGCCCACCGCGGCGTTCCGGCTGCTCACGATCGCGCCGAAACCGGCTGAAGCCAGCACGGAGAGCAGGATCCCGGCAGACACAAAAAGCCAGGGAAGATCAGCGCTGAGGCGACCATTGAGCGGCTGCGTCGGGCGGATGACGAGCAGAAGGGCACCCGGCGGGCCGGTCGTGTCGTCGGGACGTGTGCTCAGACGGCCCTGGGGTGTTGCACCCGTGTTGGTGTCGAGCCTGGCGACTGCTCGCTTGCCGGTCAAGGGTAGGTGGGTGGTGCTGGCTAACAAGAGGTTTGTTGGAACCTCTCGGTCCGCGAGATAGAGAGCGAAATCCAGCCCTTCGAAGGGCTTCGCCGTGCTGAAGGGCACCTCCGCGTAGACGGCGTACTGGGACACGCCGGGTGGCCGGTCCAGCAGGGCAACCGTCCGGGCAGACCCCGAAGTCACGACGCCGAGCACGGTGAGCCCTTGGGCACTGGTGCCATTGATGGCCTGCATCATCGCCTCGGGGGGAGTACCGGCAGTCACTGTCGCCGGCTTTAGGGTCAGGGTCGGGATCCACTCCCCGCCGGCGGGATCTGGGGCTTGCAGGACCACCAGGGAGGAAAACGACGCGAGGGAGGGCAGGGCAGACGCACGCTGAATCGGGGCGGGCCGGCCTGCGGTGGCGGATGCCACCGAACCGACCATGTCCAACGCATTCCTGAGTTGGCCGACCAGGGCGTTCAGTGTGCCGGCCGTCAGGTCCGCCTGCTGCACCAGCAGGGTCCGCTGGTTCCGGTGCACCGAGTTGGCGGTAACGAGGCCCAAAGCCGCGGTAACCAATAGACCGACCAGCAGGACGAATATGGTCGTCCGGACAGCAGCATGACGGCGTAGTGCCCCGATCGTAACCGGCCGACCGTCCGAGGGGCCGGGAGGCATGCTCACGGGCGGGCCCTCTCGGAAATGGCAGATGGCGAGGGTCCAGGCCGCACCGCGAGCACTGCCACGGCTGAATGGGCGGGATTCTTCCTTTGGTCCACGCGGTCATTGCGAACGGCGTCTGACGAGGCGAGACACGCACAGACCCCGCCCACCAGGGCTGCGTACTCCGGCAATTCGCCGACCAGGATGCAGGGGAGGGACCCTCGCTTGCTTGTTGCCATCGATGGCAAGGCGCGGGGGTTTGGGGCGCGGGGGTTTGGGGTGTGCGTACCACCTTCGGGGACCATACGGGCTCCTCCCGTGTTCAGGCCCCCCGGCCAACAACGTTCAGAAACCTAAGATTCCGAGAAAATCCTGTCCAGTACACCGCGGGACTTTCGTCTCGCGATACCCAACGAGTATGCCACATTGATTCGCAAAGGGTGCGGCTCTCCTGGAGGGCCCGTCCCCGCCCTCACGCTGCCGTGACCAGCGTGCCCTTGAGCTAGCGAGCCCCGTTGCACTCGTTTGCGCTCCGTAGGGCACGGAGCGTGGACACCGCCCCGGCTTCGGCGAGTCCCCAGCGCGCTCTGGTCAGGCCCTGCGGTCCTTCTCCACATGCCGGCAGCACCAGCTTGACGCCGGGGGCCGCGGCGATCACCACCCCATCGAAAACTCGAAGAGAAGTGGTCGCCGGCGTCAGGCTCCTCAGGCGGTGGCGGGCAGGGCTGGCACGAGGGATGCCGAGACCAGGGGGCGGC
The DNA here is from genome assembly GCA_035765775.1 of Actinomycetota bacterium. Taxonomy (NCBI): domain Bacteria; kingdom Bacillati; phylum Actinomycetota; species Actinomycetota bacterium. The sequence goes on from DASTWV010000059.1 coordinate 351,341, forward strand.
GCTGCAGCGGGGGCCTAGAGACGCGTGCCTCCAGTGCGTCGATGCTCAGTGGCCGGTCGAAGAAGTACCCCTGGCCCAACCCACAGCCCATCGAGAACAGCCGGGTGGCCTGCCACTGGTGCTCGACGCCCTCGGCGACCACTTCCATCCCGAATGTCTCGGCCAGGCTGATAATCGCACGGACCAGGGCGAGCTCCTCAACGCCGTCCCCCATGGAGCTGACGAACGCTCGGTCGATCTTGAGCACCTGAATGGGGAAGCGGCGGAGATAGGCCAGCGACGAATACCCGGTGCCGAAATCGTCCATCGCGAAGCGGACCCCCAGCTCGTGCAGCCGGCGCATCCGCCCGACGGTCTCGTCCGCGTCGTTCATCAGCACGGTCTCGGTGATCTCCAGGACCAGGCACGCGGGGTCCATGCCCGTCGACGCCAGCACGGCCGCCACTTCCGCTTCGAACCCGTCCTCCGCAATCTGGCGGGAGGAGAGGTTCACGTTCAAATGGAAACGGCTACCCGTGCGGCGCTGGAGACGGACCATCTGCTCGCAGGCCCTCTGCAACATCCACCGCCCGATGGGCACGATGAGGCCGGTTTCCTCGGCGACCTCTATGAACTCGGCGGGACTGAGCAGGCCGCGCTGCGGGTGCTCCCAGCGGATCAGTGCCTCGACGCCGGCCAACTCCCCGTCGCCCAGGGTCACCACGGGCTGGTAGCGGATAACGAACTCCTCCTCGGCGATGGCCCGGCGCAGGTCAGCCTCAAGCTCCAGCCGGGCCAGGGCTCCCGCCAGCAACTCCGGCCGGAAGAGCTGGTAGCACCCCTTGCCGCGCCGCTTGGCCTCGTACATGGCGGCGTCAGCGTCCCGCAGGAGCGCAGCAACGTCCTGGGCGGGGCCGCTGCCGAGCGACACCCCGAGGCTGGCCTGCGGGAGAATTTCGGTGCCATCCAGCAGCACCGGCTCATGGATCTTCGCCAGGAGACGTTCCGCCAGGCCAATCAGCGTGTTTAGATCGAGGATGTCAGGAATAAGGACGGCAAACTCATCTCCGCCCAATCGTGCGACCACGTCATGCGGGCGAACATTGGCCTCGATCCGTCGAGCGACGGTCCAGAGCAGGGAGTCGCCGGCGGGGTGACCCAGGCTGTCGTTGACCGTCTTGAAGTTGTCGAGGTCGAGGAACAGCACGGTGCATCCGCCGGCCCCCCCGTCACGCCGGCTCAAGGCATCCTCCACCCGCGCCAGGAAAGCATGCCGGTTGGCGAGGCCAGTAAGGGGATCCCGGTACGCCAGCACGCGGAGCTGGTCCTCGAGGTCTCGGCGGACCGTCACATCCCGGGTCGTGAGCACCAACGCTTCGACGCTTGGGTTGTCGAGGAGGTTGGCCACCACCGTCTCGCAGCGGAACCAGGACCCGCCAGCGGTCGAGAACCGGTGCTCGAGGGACGCTACCGAATCACGCGTGGTGCGGGCCGCCTCCAATTGTGCAAGGACCTCATTCAGATCGTCCTGATGAACCATCTCGGGGAAGCTGCCGCCGATCAGCTCGCCGGGCACCCGCCCCAGCACCCGGCCGGCCGATTCGCTCACGTAGGTGATCCGGAATTGGGCGTCGAGGAGCAGGACGGCGTCAGAGGCGTTCTGTAGCAGTGCGCGGAAGCGGTTGCCGTTGCGGGCCAGCTGCTCGGTGGTGGCCCTGCTGGCCGCCTCTGCGCTGCGTTGGCGCACATTGGCTTCCTCGGCCAGCTTCCACCACACCAGGCATGCCACCGACTCGGCCAGGACAAAACCAGCGTGGATGGCGGCCCACAGCCACGGGTTGGCGATGGCTGCAGGATTGTCGTACACCGAGCGGGGGTCGATGGTCCCCATGACCGCGTGGTGCACCAGGACGAAGCTGACGGCGAGTAGGAAGGGTAGCCAGTCCTGGTACAGGGCGATGACCGCCACCATCACGAAGAAATGAAAGTGCATCTCGATGAGACCGCCGGACAGGTGCACCAGCTCGGCGGAGGCGGTCATGAGCCCGATGCTCGCCGCAATGGAGCGTCGCTTGGGCGTGAGGCTCTCCCGGTTTGCCACGTGGGCGCAGAGGGCCATGACGCAGACCTCGAGGCTCACGTGGATGAAGCTGAACCCACGGATCAGCCCGTAGATCTCCACGCCCACCACATGCGCCCAAAGCAGCCACACGATGGCCCGGTGACGCCGCCGCCACTCTGGCAGGGCGAGGGATCCACCGGAAGGGAGCATGGCCGCCAACTTGGCAGGGGCGTGTCGCAGGGTTTCGTACAGGGGGCGCCTCAGGTCCTGGGTGCTCATGTGCGCTCCTCGTCTCGTCGTGGGAACAAGTCTTCCGGTTGTAGTGTCGGATTCACGCGGAGCGTCGCCAAGGGCTCACCGGCCTATCTTCCTCTCGTCCCTAGCGCGTACCGTGGCGGGACTCAAATGAAGTAGGCGGCAGGGCCGAACGGCCCGTGCCGACCGGGGCCCCGTGGCCCCCAAGCCGCTGCGCGCGGTCCAATTGAACCGCACAAAGTTGGAGCGAATGCGTCATGCAGGGACTCCAACGTCATGACGAAACTCTTAGTGCAATCAGCGACAACCATCGAGGGCCACGAAGGTTCGTAGCAGAGGGTTCGTTGCTAGAGGGCTTCTAACCGCACCAAGCCGAGGGGCGCACCGTGCAATGCGGCACCCCGAGGCGCAGCACGAGGAGCTTCCGCTTGGGCCCCCCGATAAAGGCAAACCCAGGGCGACCTGGGGACGCAAAGTCATGGATCTCCCCTTCGTCTTATTCGAGAGGAGATCGCCAGACCGCCGAAGGAGAGCGCCGTGAAGACTCTGACCATCCGTGCCCTGGTAGCCGCCGGCACACTGAGCACGATCGTTCTTGCGGGTGTCGCTCCCGCTTCTGCCAGCCCCTCGGAGGAATCGTGCTTCTTCGCAGCGATCAACTCCGAGCGCACCGCCGCCGGGCTGAGTGCAGTGACCAACAGCGGAGCGCTGGCGACCATGGCCGAGGCCTGGTCAGGCCAGCTGGCCGCGGCCGGCTCGCTGTCGCACAATCCCAGCCTCACCAACCAGGCCCCGTCCGACTGGCAGTACCTCGGCGAGAACGTCGGAGAGGGCCCGGACTGCTCTTCACTCGTCACCGCCTTCTTCAACTCGCCCGAACACAAGGCCAACATCTTGCAGGTCCACTACACCGAGGTTGGCATCGGCGTGGTTGACGGGGCAGGCGGAACCATCTGGGTGACCGAGGACTTCATGGGCACGAGCGCACCAGCGCCCGCTCAGCCCGCGCCAGCCGCGGTCGGCAGCCCGGCGCCCTCGACCCCGGTCCGCACGGCTGCGGACGCCCCGGCGCCCTCGACCCCGGCGCCCTCGACGCCGGTGCGCACGCCTGCGGCAGCCCCGGCGCCCTCGACCCCGGCGGCCTCGACCCCGGCGCAGGGCCCGGTCCACACGCCTGCGCCCGCCCGGGCCGCCATCCATGGCAAGGCTGCCGCCCCGGTGCCGGCCACCGATCCCGGCCCCGCCGCGACGGCCCCGGCTCCCGCCGCCAGCACCCCCGCCCCGGTGGTCACCCCCGCCCCGACGGCCACGCCCGTCGTCGACCCTGAGCCCTCGACGGTTGCCACGATGCCCACCGTTGCGCCACACGCCCTTCGCGGCTTGTCGACCAGCTACCGGCCGGGCAGGAAGAACGCCATTCAGAGGGCGGCCGCGATTGCCACCACCCTTCTCCGCCACCTCTTCTAACTCCATCTGGCGCCGAGCAGGGTCCGCGGCGGCGGTGGTCACGCTCCGCTCGCCGGCAAACCGCATTGATCCCGGTCCACGGTGCCCTCTGAGGGGACCAAGCGGCTTAGCCTGGATCCACCGATAGCCTGACCCCACGGCGGCAGGTGCCACCGTTGGGAGGCGAGGTGATGATCTGGGCCCCGGTCGCCGAGTTGGACCGGCGTCACGTCGACGTTTGGGGTGACCTGAAGGCCCACAACTGAGCCAATTTCATGCCCAGGGCACGGCTGTGGCCCGGAACCTGTCCGGTGGGGCGGGTTGCACCTGCGGTGATCCGGCTCAGGCGAGCAGGGCAATGCCCCGCAGGCGGTCGAGGCCGGCGGAGAACTCCTCGGCCCAGGGCCAGCCCGACGGCAGGTGCAGGTGCCATCGCCGTGACGAGCGGGTAAGGCGTCCCGGCAGGGTGAGGAAGCGCCGGCGGATGCTCTGGGCGACCACGGGGCCGACGTGGCCCAGGCCGAGCGAGGCGACCCAGCGGATCAGGTTGTGGGCCAGGGAGGTGATCACCAGCCAGGCCGAATTGGCCGAGAAGTTGCCCGAGGGGCAGTGGCTGAGCCCCGATCCCTCCTTGAGGTCCCGGATGGCGAGCTCGACGACGGCGTGGCCCCGGTGCTCGACGCCCAGGGCGACGGCCTCCCCCGGGCGGTTGGTGACGAAGGCGTGGTGGCGCCAGTCAGGCCACAGCTCGGCCTGGTCGCCGATCAGCCGGGTGCCGCGCACGATCAGGCGGTCACCCTTGTAGCTGGTCTCGGCCAGCTGCGCCTCGCCCATGGCGGTGTAGTCGATGCTCACCCACGATTCCTCGGGGATCGTGGCGCTGGCAGCCTGACCGCGGAGTTGGACGGCACCGTGATCGAGTAGCCGATGCGGTGGCGGCGGCACGCCTTGACGAACCTCTCGGACCAGAACGCCGAGTCCGCCCGTAGCCGGAGCTCCCCGCTGGAGCCCGCCCGCCGTGCTCGGGCGACGGTCTCGTCCGGGAAGCGCACGCAGCCCCGGGCGCTGGCGGCCGAGCCTTTGCGCTGGCGCACGTGCAGCACCTCACCGGTCTCGGCCCGGGTGGCCAGTAGCGGGTGGTAGCCGAGCCGGCGGGTGTAGCCGTAGGCGGCACCTTGCTTGTGGTAGCCGTGCACCTCGCAGATGGTGGAGTCGAAGTCCAGCATCAGCACCTCCCCGCCCGGTCCCGCCCCCGCCGCCCAGGCCCGGGCAAGCAGCTTCCCGGTCACCTTGTCGAGCTGGCGAACGTGTCCGAAGCTGAGAGCGCAGGAAGGTGCCGAGCGTCGAGGGGGCCATCACCCGGTGCCCGAGCACCGAGGCCGTCGAGGCGCAGCGCAGCACGTCGGCGTCGTCGATCGAGTCGCCACCGGCCAGCATCGAGTGCACCAGGGTGAGCACCTTGCGCCCCGGCAGGGCAGCCCCGGGGCGATCCCCAAGCTCAACGGTGGCATGCACCAGCTCTTCGATGCCCAGGTGCTGGGCCAAGGTGGCGGGCAGGACCAGCCCGGCGTTGGCCACCGCGTGGTCGTCGTCGAAGATCACCGACGCTCGGTCGAGGCTGTGGGAAGATGTCACCTGAAAAGTGCCTTTCTGAGTAGGGCGGATGTCGTTTTCGCAGACACCATTCTCCCTGGTCAGAGGGCATTTTTCGCGTCTATCCGGGCCTCAGATCGGCCGGTTCATCGTGGATCCAGGCTTAGGTCCCGGCAGCATGCACTGGTAGGAACCTCCCAGCTGGGCGCATGGGGCACTCCGCGGCCAGCCCGCCGGCTCCACAAGCCATCACCGGCGCACCGCGCGGTGCCCGGTCCTCCAGAAGCCTCCGCTACCGCTTCTGTGCATCTTCTTCTGCTGGCCGACCCCTAGTCCGGGCGAACGATCCGGGCCTACTGCATTCGCGCCGTCCGGCGTGGCCCCAAATGGCTCCCCGCGTCCGCCTTCATGTACCAGATTTATTGGTCACTGTGCGGCTGTTCAGACGATCCCATGAGCCCGATATTTGAAGTAGGAAACAAGCACCGCCAAAGGCAAACCCTCGGAAACGAGGCGACGCAAAGCTATAGGGCCGTCGATCACAGCGATCACGGCAGCCAGCTACCGGATGCCCGAGAAATCCCTCGAGAGTCCGTCCATGTCGCCTCAAGAAAGGAGACGACGATGCGAAGGACCCAGGGCATTCTCACCTCTCTGATTGGTGCTGGATTTGCCATGACCCTCACCTTCGGTGCCGCGCCAGCCCTGGCGGCCGGCGCCCCGGCCTCCACCCCCGCTCCGGACGCCGCCAGCACCAACTTCGCCTGGGTCAACTCGCTCCGGGCGGCCGGCGGTCTGGCGGCGCTGCAGAACCAGCCTTGGGCGCAGCAGGTTGCCCAGGCCCACTCGGACGACATGGCCAACCAGGACCAGCTGTACCACAACATGACCGGGTACATGGACGTGGCGCACAGCGCCCTGCACGCTTCGTACCTGGGCGAGAACGTCGGCGAGGGCACAACTCTCGACTTTGTCCAGTCGCTGCTGAAGGCCAGCCCGGAGCACTACGCCAACATCATGAACCCCCGCTTCAACTATCTGGGCGTCGCTGTCACCATCGATGAAAACGGCCAGGTATGGGTCACTGAAGACTTCTCCGAGATTGATGGCGGCTCCCCCGCCCCGGCCCCGGCCGCCCGCCCGGCTGCAGCCATCAAGCCGGCAGTGGCACCAGCCCCCAAGCCGGTGGCGCCCCCTGCCCCCAAGCCGGTCGTCGCCCCTGCCCCTGTCATTGCCCCGGCTCCGGTGTTCCCGGTCCCCACCGTCGCAGCACCGACCCCGCCCCCGGCTGCCCCGGCTTCTGAGCACGCGGGGGTCACCACGATGACCATTGCCCACCATGGCCAAGCGGATGCCGCCGCCAGCCGCACCGGCGCAAGTAACCCCCAGGGTGGCCTCCTGTACGCCGGGCTCCTGGCCGCCGGCTGCCTGATGGCCCTGGGCGGGGGCTTCAAGATCTTCACCGTGTTCTCCCGCAGGTAGCGGGACCAGCCTCCCCGATGCTTGGTCGATAAAACGCTCCGGAGCCTCGGGCCCTAGGGTCCGGGGCTCCGGTAATTTTGTCCCCAACCGCCCTAGGGAAAACAGGGGTTACCCCACCACCTACGTGCTCGGGTCAGGAGAGCACGTAGATGCGAAAGAGGGACCCGGCTGCGGAATTATCGGTGCCGCTTTCTCATGACCTTCGGCCCGTCCTCAGTCATCTGCAAAATGCCTTGGCGCACGGCGATCGCCGCCGCCTCGAGTTTCGAGTGGGCCTCCAGCTTCGTCAAGATGGCTTGGACATGTTTGCGTACGGTGTTGACGCTCAAGAACAATGCCTCAGCAATTGCCGCGTTGTGCAAGCCTCGGGCCATGAGTTCCAGCACCTCGAGTTCCCGGTCGGTCAAGCCGTATGACACTTGCTGATGCTCCCGGCGCAGCCGGGGGAGGAGCCGCATGAGCAGCTCGGGCGGGATGAGGGTCTCCCCCACCGCGGCAGCCCGGACGGCGGAGAGGGCGTCCTCCACCAAACCCACCTTGGAGATGAAGCCGGAGCACCCGACCTCGATGGCATGGACCAACGCGTTGTCGTCGGCGTACGCGGTCAGGATGACCACTTTTGTCGCCGGGCACTCGGCCCTGATGTCGGCCGCGGCATCGATGCCGGCGCCATCGGGCAGCTGGTTGTCCATTAGCACCACATCGGGGTGGAACCGGGCGGCCATATGTCGGGCGTCCGCCGCGGTAGCCGCAGCGCCGACGACCTCGAGATCGCTCTGGTCCCGGAAGACCCGGATGAGGGTCTGCGCGAACATCTGGTGGTCGTCAACAACGAGCACCTTGATTACGCCCTGCTCGCTCATCAATCGATCCCCTCCGTTCGTCGCATTCTGGTGCATCCCCGCTCGCCGGCGGTACTCCATGGCGCATGGGCGACGGCGACCGTCACGGCAGACCAGCGGTCAGCGGAGGCCCTGTAGCAGGCGCATCCCCCATCCAGGGTTCCTTCTCGCGCAAGCACCGGCTGCGCATATCCGGACATAGTAGACTACCTAGCCGCAAGCACGACGGATCCAGCTGCGGTAGTCCCACCTCAGGGCGACGCCGCCCGGCGGCGGACACGAGGGCGGGGGTTCCCCCCCATGGCGCAGGAGCGGATCTCCCTCCCGGAGGGAGCCGGGCACGTACCTGCGATCCGCCCTGAGTACTGGTGGCGCACCAGATGGGCAAAGGTGTCATCGAACGCCACCGGCGTTTCGGGATCGGTGGCTGCACAGGAATAGAACGGGGCGATCCACAGCAGCACACCCTGGGCGGTCATGTTGCTGGATATAGACCTCTTCAACCCGACGATTGGGTCGATGGAACATTCATGTGCCTGGACGTACCTGTGAGGATGACCTGGCATGATGAGTTCAGCATATTATCAGGTCATCAACCAGTTTGAGCGCAGCGCCGAGGACGTCCGCCAGCACCTCCCTGACCGGCCGGCGTCGGATCGGAGGCCATGGTCCCCCGCCAGGACGGCAACGCCGACCGGGACCGCACTGAACGCCGAGGGAGCGACAGCACGTAGCGAAGCCAGAACGCCGCCAGCACGGCGTCCACGGACGCCACGTCGGACACCGCGCAGACTGCGCCCCAGGCTGCCTAGAATGCGGGCCGGAGCTGGTGCCGGGCCGGATGCCGGGCCCCACCACCAGACAGGGGGACGCGAGCCCGGTCTGTAGGCCCGGGCTCGGCATCCACAGCGCCAGGTCCCAGAACGTCGAGCGCGTCCGCCTCGGCGTGGCCGCCCTCGCCGCATCATGGCCCCCGCCTGCCGCCCGGCTACCCCGGCCCGCCCATCCAGAGGGGTTGGCCGAGGGACGGGGCGGCCGGTGCAGATGGTCGGTGCTGGACCACCAGTTCGGTCACGTCTTGGAAGACGCCGGTCAGGGCCGGCGTGGCACCGGGGTTCGCGTCCAGCTCCACCCGGCACGAGAGCCGCCGTTGAGTGCCGTCGGGCCGGACGAAGCGGCAGGCGAAGTCGACCACCCCGCCCCGGGCGGCGCTATCAATGGCGCTGACCACCGCCGGGAGGTCATCGGGGTGGACGATGCTCAAGAAGTCATCGAAGGACGCGGCTGTACCCACGGGAAATCCGGCGATCCGGCGCAGCTCGTCGGAGAACCAGCCAGCGCCCCGCTCCGGTTCCCAGCGGCAGCTCCCGGCGTGGGTCATCGCCTCGGTCAAGTCTAGGTGCCGGGTCCGCTCCCGGTACGCTGCCTCGACGCGTTGGCGGTCCAGCACCCGGGCCAGCTCGCTGGCAAAGCCGTCCAGCACCACCAGCAATGACTCGTCGGGCATCTCAGACTGCATCGAGAAAAACTCAAGCACGCCGAGAGTCCGGCCCTCGAAGGCGAGCGGGATCCCAAAACCGGCCTGCAGGCCCGCCGCCACCGCCTGCGCTGAGCGGGCGAGCCGGGGGTCGAGTTCCAGATTGGCCATCAGCACGCGTTCCCCCGCCTCCAGCGTCCTGCCCGGCAAGCCCACCCCGGGGCCGAAACGCAGCCCGGTCGACGCCCTTCGGAAGGCGTCGAACTGCGCCCCGGCGGCCAGGTGCCAGATTGCGGTGCTGACCAGCTCTCCGTCGCCACGCGCGTCGCCACCCGTGTCCCCACCTGCTGGGCCGACCGCTGGCTCACCGGTGAGCAGGCAGGCGTGGCCCACGGGCCAGCCGGTGTAGAAGCAGATGCGCTCCAGCGCCAGGTGCAGGGCCGCCTCGACGCTGCCCGCCGAACCCGCTTCGATGGCGGTTCGCAGGAGCGCGATCTGGGTGTTCTTCTCGCCTAGCCCGACCAGCGGAGGGCCCAGATCCCCCCCTCCGGGAGCTCCGACATAGCGGGGGTACATCCCGCTGGGCGGCGGCGGCGCCGGTCGGCCCAGAAGGTAGCCCTGGCCCCAGATGACACCCAGGGTACGCAGGGCGCCGGCCTGGGCGAGGGTCTCGATACCCTCGGCCACGAGGGTTGCCCGGGTCTCGCCGGCAAACGAGATCAGCGCGGCGGCCAGCGCCCGGGCCTTCTCATCCACGGTGACCCGCTGGACGATGCTGATGTCCAGCTTGATGATGTCCGGCTGCAGGCGCAGGATGTGCCGGAAGCTGGCGTAGCCCGCCCCGGCGTCGTCCACCGCCACCCGCGCACCCCGCGCCCGGAGTGGCCGCAGCGCCGCCATCAGCTCGTCGTAGTCCTCGATGGGGTCGTGCTCGGTGACCTCGATCACGAGGCGCTCGGGCGCGATCTCGTCCAGCAGCGTTCGGGTCCGGGGCTCCAGGATGGCCCCGGGGGATATATTAACCGAGATGAACAGTTCGGGAGACAGTGCATGGGCGGAGACCACCGCCAGCGACACCGCGGCGCGCTCGAAGGCCTCCCCCAAGCCCACCGACGCCGCCTCGGCCAGCCAGACGTCTGGGCCCCGGCGGGGCTCCCCCTCCACCCGAAGCAGGGCTTCCGCGCCCACTGCCCAGCCAGCACGCAGGTCCACGATCGGCTGGAGCTGGACCCTCGACCAGCCCTCCTGCAGCGCCTTGGTGACCCGCCCGATCTGCTGTGACCGTCGTTCCGTTTCGATTGTCTGGGCCTGGGGCATCCCGGCCAGTGACTCGATGAGGACCTCGGCGACCTCGGCGGACACCGACCCCTGGTGCCGAGCACCCCGGTGGATGGCCGCCAGGATCTGCTCGGCACTGGCACCCTTCACCAGGTAGCTCCGGGCGCCAGCGCCCAGCATCGCCAGGATGGTGCGCCGGTCCGCGTAGGCGGTCAGAGCGATGATGTGGGTACTGGGGCACAGGCGGGAGATCTGTGCCCCCGCCTGCACCCCCCCGCCCGGCATCCGGACGTCCAGCAACGCTACGTCGGGCTGATGGAGCAGGGCCAGATCGACCGCCTCCGTGGCGTTGACCGCGGTGGCCACCAGAACCAGGCTCAGGTCGCTTGCCAGCACCGCCCTGAGGGCAGCGAGCACGATCGGATCGTCATCGGCGACGAGGACCCGGATGGCACTCACGCCGGGGCAGCGCGGGGAATTCGGGTGGGAACCCAGCAGGCGACCGTGGTTCCCGCCCCGGGTGAGGAAGTGATTTCCAGGCGCCCCCCACACACCTCGGCCCGATCCCGCATGGAAGTGAACCCGTAGTGGCCCGGCGATTCCGGCGCGGCTTCCGCCTCGAAGCCGGTGCCGTCATCGGCGATGACCAGCCCGAGGCCCTGTCCCTGCTCGCGCAGGCCGATGGTCACGTGGCGCGCCCGGGCGTGCTTAGCGACGTTGACCAGGGCCTCCTGGGCCACCCGGTAGAGGACGACCAGGATCTCAGGCGGCGGGGCGGTGCCCACCTCGATGGCCACCGTCGCGGCAAAGTCGGCCTCGCGGCCCAGGATGGCGCCCAGCTCCTCCAGGCTGCCGGCCAGGCCGTCGAGATCCGGAGGGGCGGGGCGCAGCACGAACAGCATCCGGCGGAGCCGCCGGATGGCAGTCTGCACGGCGGCCTGAAGCTCGTCCAACTCCTGGAGCTGGTCCTGCCCGTTAAGGGTCATCCGCAGCACACCCAGCCGCAGCGCCACCGCCGCCATCACCTGGACCGAGTCGTCATGGATGTCGGCGGCGACACGCCGCGACTCCTCCTCCTGGGCCGAGACCAGCCGGCGGACCAGCTCGGCCCGCTGGGCCTCCACTGCCCGCAGCTCACGTGCCAAATCCTGGCGGGCGCTGTCCATGGCCTCGGCGTCCGCTCCCCGGTCCAGGGCTTTGGCGTTCAGGAGGGCCACGGGCTCCTGGTGGTAGTCGTCCGGGTCCCCTCCTTGGGTCGGCAGAGGCCCGCGGCGCAGGGCGGCCTCCACGGACTGCAGGATTTCCATGGGGCCGGTGGCCTTGGTGAGAATGCCCGAATAGCTGAGATTTCCGGCTAGCCGAGCCACCTCCTCCGTGGAGTCGGTCGCGGAGTAGAACAGGAATGGGGTGGCGGCGGTCTCGGCCCGCGCCCGCAGGGCGCGCAGGAGGCCGTAGCCGTCGAGTGTCGGCATGAGGATGTCGCTGATCACGAGGTCAGGGGCCTCGGCGGCCACCCGTTCGAGCGCTTCGGCGCCGTCGGTGGCCCAGACCACCAAGTGCCCAGCCGACGGCAGGATGCTGCCCAGCAGGGCCCGGACTTGCCGGGTATCGTCCACCACCAGGATGGTCCCCACGCCCGCTACTGGCCGGCGAGTTCGGTGTGTGCCGGGGCGGAGGCGAAGATGCCGGGCACATGCCCGTCCTGGTCCTTGAAGACGTCGACATGTAGGGAAACCAAGCGCTCCTGGCCCTGGCGGGTGCCCAGGATCGACTCGTCGTTGGTCATCCCCCTGCTCCAGCGTGAGCCGGACCCCGCGCCGGGGGCGCCTGGGGTCGGTGAATTGGGAGGGCGAAACGGCGACCCGGTCACCCCGTCCCGGGTGTAGCCGGACACGCGGCGCATCGTCTTGTTCACATCGCTGATGGCCAGCGGGGAGTCCACCGTGATCAGCCCGTGTAGGGAGGCCTCGATCAGCCCTCGGTTGCAGGACTCCGACTCGCGCCGCTGCTGCTCGCTCAGCGAGCGCGTGCAGTACTGCGTGGCCTTCAACGCCTCGGTGAGGCGCACCTCCTCGAAGATGTCCCGCGAGATGAGCAGGGACCCCATGGGGTTCGCCGAAGGGTCGCGGTGGGGGGCCTTGACCTCCGCCTCGGCTGGGTCGTATCCATACAGCCGGCGGGCGCCCTCGTTCCACCGGAGGTTCTGGGCCTCAAGATCGCTGGCGCTCATGGCGTAGGGGGCCTTGATCGCCAACAGGCAATGCCGCCCAGCGGCGTCGGGAACGCCCGCAGAGGTCCGGTGGGCGAGGGATCCAGACGAATAGTTAGGTGAGCCACGGGCGCTCCGGTGCCGTCATTTTGCTTTAGGAAGTGATAGTGACACATGGTCGTCTTGCCGTCGAGTGCGAAACGGGCGACGGGTTGCGCAGCTGCTCCGGGAGCGGGACAATCCTCCAGGGGAGAACCGGCGCCTGGGCAGGCGCACCGTTGGCGCACTGGAGCAAGGCGTGGCCTGCGTGCTTGTTGTGGAGGATGACCCGGCCAGCGCGGAATTGGTCGGCTACCTCATACGGGGCGCCGGGCACCGGCTGTCGGTGTGCACCAGGGGCTCGGATATGGCCGGGGCACTTCGGACTGACCCGCCGGATCTCATCCTGGTGGACCAGCACCTGCCCGACATGGACGGCGTGCAGGCCCTCACCTTGCTGCGCTCGAACCCGGCAACCCCGGACGTGCCGGTCGTGGCCCTCACTGCCGCTGCCCAACCGGAGGACCGGGCACGGCTACTGGCGGCGGGATTCGACGACTACCTCGCCAAGCCTATCGAGCCCACCAGCTTCATGCGTTCCTTGGACCCCTACCTCGCGCGGTCCGGCCGGCGGCCCGAAGGCTTGACGGCGGACGGCGGCGGGCCCGGCGCACCGGTGCGGGACGCGGAATCCGCGGCCGTGCCGGCCTACCTGATAGGGGTCTGGTGGGAGAGCCTGGAGGCCATCCTGAGCCGCCTCGGCCGGTTGAAGGCCGCCTCCACGGCAGCGTCCGAGGGGCGCATCTCGCCGCCCCAGCGCAGCGAAGCGGAAGCGGAAGCGCACAAACTGGCCGGGGTGCTGGGGACCTTCGGTCTCGGGCACGGGAGCCACCTGGCACGGGATCTCGAAGGGCTCCTGGGCGGGGTCAGCCCCTTGGAGGGAGAGGCGGCCAGCCACATGCGCACGCTGGTGGAGGAGCTGGAGGCCGAAATCCGCCGCGGGCCCCGAGCCAGAGCGGAATGATCCACCACCGGCGGGTCCTGCGGTGGCAGCTGGGCTGCCGGGGAAAGTGGAGTGCCCGGGGCGCCGAGGCGACGGCCGCGCAGGGACAGGCCCGGCGTCGGGCGCCGGAGGTTCGGGACGGCGGACCAAACCAGCTCGCGAACCGCCCGCACCCCGAGGCCCGGGAGTGCTGCGGCCGGCGTGGGGGAACGGGGTGGCATGGTGACCCATCAGGTGACCGGTTCGGTTGCCGGGCTCGGGCCGAGAGGACTGTGCTCCCGGGACCCGACTGCCCGCCTGCCGGTTGCAGGGGCTCGTGCTGCATTCGATGACTCCGCCGGTGCATGCTCGCGGGAGGCCTGTGCCGGGATCACCACCACCGGGCAGCCGGCGTGATGCAGCACGCCCTTGCTGACCGACCCGAGCACCAGGCCGGCAACTGCCCCGAGCCCGCGGGTGCCGACCACCAGCAGCTCCGCACCCCGCGCGGCCTCCAGCAGCGCCTGGACCGGCGGGTCCTGAATCAGTACCTGCTCCACCTCGACGCCGGGTTCTGTCACCCATTCCCGGCTCCGGTCAAGGGTTTGCCGGGCCACACCCTCCACGAAGGACCAATCGACCGCTTCCCCCACCGCATCGGCCAGCCCCAAGGCCGCCGGAAGGTGCCAGGCGTGCACCAGGACGAGGCGGTCACCGCGCAGCGCGGCCTCATGGGCAGCCCATTGCACGGCTCCGAACGACTCTGGCGACCCGTCAACGCCCACTACGATCCTGCCCATCACATGTCCTTTCGCGCGTCCTGTGTCCTCGTTTTCATCGTCCCTTCCTTGCTCTAGTCCTTACTCTGGCCCTCCTCGTGCCGCGGTCTGGCACTTTCCGGCGGCCCGCCAACCATCATCAGCTGGAGACCTCCAACCCGATACGGCAGTTCGGCCTCCTTTGCGGAGGCCACCTGTCCTAAAAGTTCGGGCCGACCAGCCCTGGTGGTCGTCCCTGCGCTGGGCGCACACTCCCAGAAGGAACAGCTGCCACCGCCAGACCACGAAAGGAACCCAGACGATGGACACACCCGACGACCTCCACCTGGCCCTCCACCACCCGGCCCTCGGCCCCGGATCGCTGGCCTGGTCGGACGACCACGATGAGCGCCAGTGGTGGCACATGCACACCAGCGGCATCCCGGGGAGCACACCGCCGATCCGCCGGCCTCGCGTTCTCCTGGAGATGCCCGGAGTGGCCCTGCCGGCTACGGTGGCCACGGTCCTGCGTGACCAGGGCTACGACGTCACGGTCTGCGGGGGCCCGGCGGATACCGCCTTCGGCTGCCCCCTCATGAAGGGCCTGCGCTGCCCGATGGCGGATCAGGCAGACGTGATCATCGACGACCTCGGACTGACAACCATCGAAGGGCGGGCCGTGTGGCAGGGCCACGAGGCCACCCACCCGGGCACGCCCCGGATGCTCCTGCGGGGCATCGGCGACCCGCCGATCAGGATCCGACCGGGGCGGGAGATGCTGTTCGGGCCTCTGACCCGCGAGACGCTGCTGGAGGCCGTCGGGCGGTTGGCCAACGCCGGCTGAGCCTCAGGCCAGGACGGCGGCTACGGCCCGGGCGATCTCGAGATCCTCACGGGCGGCGACCACGAGAGTGCGGACGGCGATGCCGGGCGGCGCGACATCTCGGTCCCCGGTCCCACTCCGGTTGGCGGCAGGATCGACGGCTACGCCCAGAAACCCGAGGCCGGCCGCTGTCTGCTCCCGCACAACGGCGGAATTCTCCCCGACGCCTCCGGTGAAGACGAGGGCGTCCAGGCCCCCGAGACTGGCTACCATCGCCGCGATCGAGCCTCGGAGGCGGTGCAGGTAGACCTCCAGCGCCGCACGCTCACGGCCGGAGCCAAGACGCGCCCGCTCGACGATCCGGGCCATGTCGGCGGTGCCGGCCAACGCCTGGAGGCCGGAACGGCGCTCCAGGGCGTCGGTGAGGTCCGCCGCGGACAGCCCGCCGTTGGTTTGCAACCACAGGAGCAGCCCCGGGTCGACCGTGCCCGCGCGGGTCGCCATCACCAAGCCCTCGAGGGGGGTGAAGCCCATCGTGGTGTCGACGGAGCGTCCCCCTGCCACCGCGGCCAGCGACGCGCCTGCCCCCAGATGGCAGGTGACGATCCGCAGTCCGGCCAGTGGCCGGGCCATGATCTCGGCGCTCCTGCGGGCGGCGTAGGCGTGCGACAGACCGTGGAACCCGTACCGCCTGATCCCCCAGCGCTCCCGCCAGGCATCCGGGAGGGCATAGGTGGCGGCCGCCGGGGAGAGGGTGGCGTGGAAGGCGGTGTCGAAGCACGCCACCGAAGGGCACTCTGGCAACCCGGCGCGCAGGGCGTCGATCGCCGCCAGGGCCGGTGGCTGGTGCAGCGGGGCGAGGGCAACCAGGTTCCCAAGTTGCGCCCGGACCCTGTCATCAACGCGCACGGGCTTCGTGAATTCCGGGCCACCGTGCACGACGCGGTGCCCGATCGCCTCGGGCGACGCCGATGCAGCCCACCGGACGAGCTCGGCACTCTCGGCAGCCGCGGGAGCGAGATCGGTCCGGCCCGCCACGCGAGCGCCGTCGAGGATCCGCAGCTTGAGGCTGCTAGATCCGGCATTCACCACCAGGACCCGCACCGCCGCGCGTTGCCTTACCCAGGCCAGACCCACTCGCGGATGTCGGGCGGATCTTCGCCCTCCCGGTGAGCGTAGGCGCGGGCGAGTGCCCGGGCATCGACCATGCGCTGGCGGACATCGCCGGCCCGGGAGTTGAGTCCCGGCACCCGGTCGATCACATCCATGACGAGGTGGAAGCGGTCCATGTCGTTCAGCATCACCATGTCAAACGGCGTCGTGGTGGTGCCCTCCTCCTTGTAGCCCCGCACATGCAGGCCGAGGTGGTTTTCCCGCCGGTAAGCCAGGCGATGGATGAGCCAGGGGTAACCGTGGTAGGCGAAGATCACCGGGCGGTCGGGGGTGAACACCGACGTGAACTCCACGTCGGTCATGCCATGCGAGTGCTCGGTTGGCGGTTCCAGGCGCATGAGGTCCACGACGTTCACGACCCGCACTTTGAGTTCGGGCAGTTCCCGGCGAAGGAGGTCGACTGCGGCCAGGGTCTCCAGGGTGGGGATGTCGCCGCAGCAGGCCATCACCACATCGGGATCCTGGACACCGCGGCTGGCCCACTCCCAGATCCCAATGCCGCGGGCGCAGTGCAGGACGGCGTCGGGCATCGACAGCCAGTTGAGCGAGGGCTGCTTGCCGGCGACGACCACGTTCACGTAGTCCCGGCTCCGCAGGCAGTGGTCAGCCACCGACAGGAGGCAGTTGGTGTCGGGCGGGAGATAGACGCGGATGACGCCCGCCTTCTTGTTCACGACGTGATCGATGAACCCCGGGTCCTGGTGGGAGAACCCGTTGTGGTCCTGGCGCCACACATGCGAACTGAGCAGGTAGGTGAGGGAAGCGATCGGGCGCCGCCAGCCCAACCCGGCGGACACCTTCAGCCACTTGGCATGTTGGTTGAACATCGACTCGACGATGTGTATGAAGGCCTCATAGGAATTCAGCAGGCCGTGGCGCCCGGTCAGGAGGTAGCCCTCCAACCACCCCTCGCACAGGTGCTCGGACAGGACCTCCATCACGCGCCCGTCCGGGGCGAGATGGTCGTCTCCTGGCTCGATCCGGCCATCGAAGGCCCGGTCGGTGGCCTCGAACAGCGCGGTCAGGCGGTTGGACGCCGTCTCGTCGGGCCCGAAGACCCGGAAGCGGTCCCGGTTGGCGGACACCACGTCGCGCAACCACTGCCCCAGCACCCGGGTCGGTTCGCTGGTTGAGGCACCGGGGGCGGTGACCTTCACCCCGTAGGACCGGAAATCAGGCAGGCTGAGATCATGGAGGAGCAGCCCGCCGTTGGCGTGGGGATTGGCCCCCATCCGGCTGCTTCCCGACGGGGCGAGGGCCGCCAGCTCGGGGCGGAGGGCGCCGGCGGCGTCAAACAGCTCGTCCGGGCGGTAACTGTGCATCCAGGCCTCCAGGGCCGCCAGCTGGACGGGGTTGCTCCGAACGTCGGCCAGGGGGACCTGGTGCGCCCGGGAGGTGCCTTCCATCGGCTCACCGTCCACGGTTTTGGGGCCGGTCCAGCCCTTTGGCGTGCGGAGGATGATCAAGGGCCAGCGCGGCCGGTGCCGGTCACCGTCCCGGGCCGCCTGCTGGATGGCCCCGATGTCATCCAGGGCGGCGTCGAGGACCGCAGCCAGGTCGCGGTGTACCTGAAATGGGTCGCTGCCCCCCACCACAAGCGGCCGGTACCCGTATCCCGTGAAAAGGGCGTCCAGCTCCGAGTCCGGGATGCGGGCCAGCACGGCAGGATTGGCGATCTTGTAGCCGTTGAGGTGCAGGATGGGCAGCACCGCGCCGTCGTGGGCTGCGTCGAGGAACTTGTTGCTGTGCCAGCTCGCCGCTAGGGGACCGGTCTCGGCCTCACCGTCGCCCACGACGCAACAGGCGATGAGGTCGGGGTTGTCGAGGACTGCCCCGTAGGCATGCGCCAGGCTGTAACCCAGCTCGCCCCCCTCATGGATCGATCCCGGTGTCTCGGCGGCGACGTGGCTGGGGACCCCTCCGGGGAAGGAGAACTGGCGGAAGAGCCGTGCGAGCCCAGCCAGGTCGCGGCTCACACCCGGGTAGATCTCCGAGTAGGTCCCCTCCAGGTAGACATTGGCGACCATCGCCGGGCCGCCGTGGCCCGGCCCGGCGATGTAGATCATGTTGAGCCCCCGGGCGCGGATCACCCGGTTGAGGTGGGCGTAGATCAGATTCAGGCCCGGTGTTGTCCCCCAGTGCCCGAGCAGCCGGGGCTTGATATGCGCGGGCTGGAGCGGTTCCCGGAGCAACGGATTGGCGAGCAGGTAGATCTGGCCGACAGCGAGGTAGTTGGCCGCCCGCCAGTACGCATCCAGCAGCCGCAGATCCGTACCGGCCAAGGCGTCGTCGACGGATGGAGACCCCGAGCGACGCTGGCCGGGGTCGTCGCGACCGTGAGTCATTCCTGCATCCTGACGCATATCGGCTCTGGGCGCGAATGGGTCCGGGGGGCCCGGGGAAAGGGGCCGTTCGGCCCCTGACTCGCACATGGGGGAGGAGTAGCTTCCGGTGGCGCAAGAACTATCGCCCGGCAATGAAAGGGGAGTGCCATGCAACGCCAGAAGATTGACCGCATCGTCTCGTGGATCGGCGTCCTGATGACCGCTGCCCTGGTGGGTTCCAGCGCGCTGCTGCTGTGGGGAGCCGCCTTCGTGGACCACCAGATCCATAATCAGCTGGCGACGCAAGAGATCTTCTTCCCGGCTGCAGGCAGCGCCGCCCTGGCACCCAAGACGATCGGGCCCTACCTGGACCGCTACGCCGGCCAGCAATTGGTGAACGGGGCCCAGGCTGAGGCCTACGCAGACCACTTTATCGCCGTGCACCTGAGCGAGGTGGCCAAAGGCCAGACCTATGCCCAGGTGAGCGCGGCCGCGCAGGCGGACCCCACCAACACCACCTTGACCAATGAGGTCAACACCCTCTTCAAGGGGGAGACGCTCCGCGGCCTGCTGCTGAGCGCCTATGCGTGGTGGCGGGTGGGGCAGCTGGCTCTGATCGCAGGGCTGGTCGCCGGTGTCCTGGCCGTGGTGATGGCTGCCCTCTCCATCCTGGGGTTCTGGCACCGCCGGCAGGTCCTTGTCGAAGCCGTGGATGTCGCCGCCCGGCCTGTGGCCGCGGCGGTGTAGATCCGGGCCTGGTGCCGGCTATGCCTTGATGAGCGCCGCCCCGGCCACGGCCGAGCGCAACCGGCGCTCCAGGTGGTACTCGGCGTAGGAGCGGGCCAGCCGGGTGGCGGCGGTCACGACCTCGGGGTCGGTCTTCATCCAGGCCCCCTCGGTCACCAGGTCGTGCAGCAGCTTCAGGACGCCGGGCGGCACATGGCTGGCGGCCAGGTCGCGGCACCCGCCGCATACCGCCCCGCCCTGCCCGGGCGAGAACCACGTCGCCCGCGCACCGCACTCGGTGCAGGCGTCCAGCGAAGGGGCGAAGCCGGCCACTCCGGAGAGCTTGAGCAGGAACCACGCCAGCACCAGCGGTGAGTTGCTGGCGCTGAGCCCCTTGAGGGCATCCAGCAGCAGGCCGAGGACCCGGGACGCCGGCTCCTTCTCCTGCACCACCCGGTCGACCGCCTCCAGCATCACCTGGCCGAGGGCGAAGCGGTCGAGATCCTCTCGCACCTCCCGGAAGGCGTCGATGGGGTCGGCCTGGTTGACGATGTCCAAGTCGGAGCGGCCCCGCCACAGGACGAGGGAGACGTGGGTGAAGGGCTCCAGGCGGCCCCCGAACCGGCTTTTGGTCTTGCGGACGCCCTTGGCGACTGCCCGGATCTTGCCCTGCCCCCGCCCGACGAAGGTGATGATGCGGTCCGCCTCGCCGAGGCGCATCGTCTTGAGGACCACGGCCTCGTCCTTGTAGAGCACCGCACAAGTGTAGGAGCAGGGTAGGACATGGCCCCGGATTGCAGCCCGGGTGGGGCGGCACGCAGGCCCGGCGTCAGTACCCGAACCGCTCCAGGCGGTCCTCCCGGCGGGGCCAGTTGGGCGACACCCGCACCCGCAGGTCCAAGAACACGGGGGCGCCGAGCAGCTCCTCGAGGTCGGGCCGGGCCCGGGTACCGATCTCCTTCAGCGTCCGGCCTCCTTTGCCGATCAGGATCCCCTTCTGGGAGTCCCGCTCGACGTAGACCGAGGCCGAGACCACGAGGACGCCGGGGGTGTCCCCCGGGGCGATCTCGTCCACCACCACCGCCACCGAGTGGGGCACCTCCTCGGCCAGCAGGGCGAGCGCCTTCTCGCGGATCAGCTCGGCGGCGGCCCGGGTGGTGGGCTGGTCGCTCACCTCATCGGGCGGGTAGTAGGGCGGCCCCTCGGGCAGCCCGGCAACCAGGGCCGTGACCAGGTCCCCGAACCCGGTGCCCCGCGGGGACGAGGTGGTGAGCACATCCACCCACGACCCCAGCCCCCGGGCGGCCTCAATCTGGGCCAGCAGCTTGGGCGGGAGGACCAGGTCGGCCTTGGTGATGACGCACAGCACCGGCACGTCCACTGACCCCAGGGCCCGGGCGATGAAGCGGTCCCCCTCGCCGATCCGGGCGGCGGCGTCGAGGACGAAGACCACTTCGTCGACGTCGCCCAGGGCCTCCCGGGCCACCTCGTTCAGCCGGCGGCCCAGGGCGTTGGCCGGCTTGTGGAGGCCCGGCGTGTCCACGAACACGATCTGGGCCTCGGGCAGCGTGAGGATGCCCCGCACCGCGTGCCGGGTGGTCGAGGGCTTGTCGGAGACGATGGCCACCTTGGCGTCCACCAGGCGGTTCAGCAGGCTGGACTTGCCGGCGTTCGGCCTGCCGACGAGAGCGACGAAGCCGGAGCGGTGCGTCACTCCGGGGGGTCGCCGGGCGTGTTGGCCTCGGGCTCTTTGCCGTTGTCCTTGGTGTGCTCCCGGTGGCGGCGCACCAGGATCGACGCCACCCGGCGCCCGTTCATGCGATCCACCTGCAGGTCGACGCCCTCCAGGTGGATCTCGTCGCCCTGGGTCGGCACCCGGCCGAGCGTTCCGGCCACCAGGCCCCCGACCGAGTCCCACTCCGCGTCGGGGAGGTCGGCGCCCACCAGCTCGGACAGCTCGTCGACGCCGAGGCGGGCGATGACCCGGTAGGTGTCGTCGTCCACCCGGACCACCGGCGGCTCGTCGGAGTCGAACTCGTCGGCGATCTCCCCCACGATCTCTTCCAGGAGGTCCTCCATGGTCACCAGCCCGGCGGTGCCGCCGTATTCGTCGACCACGATGGCCATGTGGGTCTTGGAGGCCTGCAGCTCGCCCAGGAGCTCGGCGACCTTCTTGGACTCGGGCACGAAGTACGCCTCCCGCACCACCTCGCCGATGCGGCGGGGGGCATGGCGTTGGTCGCCGCCGTTGGCCCGCAGCCGGCGCATCACGTCCCGGGCGTGGGCGACGCCGACGAGGTCGTCGATGTCGGCGCCGATCACCGGTACCCGGGTAAAGCCCTGGTCCAGCATGAGGTCGAGCACCAGGGCCAGCTCGGCCTCCGCCTGGACGCAGACCATGTCCGGCCGGGGGACCATGACCTCCCGCACGACGGTGTCGCCGAACTCGAAGATCGAGGAGATCATCTGGCGCTCCTGCGTCTCGATGACGTCCTCGGATTCGGCGACCTCCAGCATGGACATGATCTCCTCCTCGGAGGCCACCGGGCCGCGGGGCACGCCCCGCCCGGGCAGTACCAGCAGAAACAGCCGGTTGATGCCGATGAGCGCCGCCACGAGCGGGCGCAGCACCGAGCCCAGGAACCACACCGGGCGGGCGGAGAGCAGGCTGACCTGGTCGGGCCGCTCCAGGACCCACGCCCGCGGGGCGATCTCGGCGAACTGGAAGGCGACGAAGGTCATCACCGCAATGGCCACGGCGGCCGCCGCCGGCACCCCTTCCCGGAGCAGGACGTCGGCCACCAGCACGGTGGCGGTCACCCGGGCCAGCAGCATCACGAGCAGTGCCGACGCCAGGTAGGGGCGGGGGTTGGCCGCCAGGCGAACCAGCAGCTCGCCCCGGCGGGGGTCCTGCTCGGCCAGGCGGCGGGCCCGGGCGTGGGACAGGTGGCTCAGGGCATTGACCCAGGCCGAGGCCGAGAAGGCGACTGCGACGGCCACCGCCGCGATCGCGAGCTCCCAGCCCGACCACGTCATGGTTTTCGGGGCTCCGGTGGGCTTGACTGCTCTGCCGGCGGCTCCGCTGCGGGCTCGTCTTCCGGCTCGTCCTCCGGCTCGTCTTCGGACGCCCGCGCCCCGGACCGCCCGCAGCCGGCCTCCTCGCGCGCCCGCATCGCCGCGGCGGCCTCCTCGGTGTCGTGGTCGTAGCCCAGCAGGTGCAGCGTCCCGTGGGTGACGAGCAGGTCCAGCTCCGACACCACGCCCCCGTCGCCCTCGGGGGCCTGGCCGGCGGCAATCGCCGGGCACAGCACGATCTCGCCGATGATCACCGGCGGACCCTTCTTGGGCGCCGTGGTGACCAGGCCGTCGATGGGGAAGGCCAGGACGTCGGTGGGGCCGTCGCCGCCCATGTACTGCTCGTTCAGGTCAGCGATGCGATCCTCGTCCACCAGGATGATGGAGATCTCGCCGTTCGCCCCCTCGGCGAGGGCCACCCGGGTGGCGACGTCGGCGAGGCGGTCGAGGTCGACCCACAGGTCGGGCTGCTGGTCATCGATGCTGACCGAGACCGAAGGGGTGAGCGCTACGTGGCCGCCGCTCATCGGGCCGCCGCCCGGACGTCGGGGGCTGGCCCCCCGGCACGGTCCGGCCGCTCGGCCTCGTTGTAGCGGCGGTAGGCCTCGACGATCTGCTGGACGATCTTGTGCCGGACGACGTCGTGGGCATCGAGGTAGGCGAAGGCCACCCCGTCGATCCCCCCCAGGATCTCCTGGACGCTCACCAGGCCCGACTGGCCCTCGGGCCGGTCGATCTGGGTGACGTCGCCGGTCACCACGGCCCGGGAGCCGAATCCCAGGCGGGTCAGGAACATCTTCATCTGCTCGGGCGAGGTGTTCTGGGCCTCGTCCAAGATGATGAACGAGTCGTTCAGCGTCCGGCCCCGCATGAAGGCGAGCGGGGCGACCTCGATCTCCCCCCGCTCGATCGCCCGGGCGTAGGCCTCGGGCTCGAGCATCTCGTAGAGGGCGTCGTAGAGCGGCTTGAGGTAGGGATCGACCTTGGCGGCGATGTCGCCCGGCAGGAAGCCCAGCTTCTCCCCGGCCTCGACCGCCGGCCGGGTCAGGATGATGCGCCGGACCTGCTTCTGGGCGAGGGCCTGGATGGCCGAGGCGACCGCCAGGTAGGTCTTGCCGGTGCCGGCCGGGCCGATGGCGAAGACGATGGTGTTGGTGCGCATGGCATCCACGTACTGCTTCTGGCCCACGGTCTTCGGGCGCACCGACTTGGTGCGGGACACCAGGAGGGCGTCGGAGAACACCTCCGAGGGCTTCACGGTGCCGGTCTTCACCATGTCGATCGAGCGAACGACGGCGTCGGCGGTGAGCGGGTAGCCCCGGCCGATCAGCTCCATGAGCTCCTCGAAGAGGTAGGACACGAGCCCCACCTCGTGCGGCTCCCCGCTCAGGGTGATCTCGTTGCCGCGCACCAACACCGAGGCGTCGAAGCTCTGCTCCACGAGCTTGAGCAGCTCGTCCCGCGTCCCGAAGAGATTCACCAAGGGGAGATCCCCGGGGACGAGAATCTTCACCTGCGTTGTGGCCTGCAAGTCTGCCTACAGATGTCTTTTCTTTTTGATTTCCCAAGTTTGGGCTGCCCCGCGAGGATACCAGCGTGCCGGGCGCGCGCCCCGGTACAGCCGGTCCACAGGCGAACCCGGGAAGTTCGGGCGGTATCCTCGGGGGCGTTGTGCGAGCGCGATCCGCCCGTGCCCACCTGGGGGCGGCCCTGACCGTGGTGGTGGCCCTGGTGGCGGCGGCCTGCGGAAGCGGCGCGCCCGCCAGCGTCTCGCCGACCTCCCCCACCCCCACTGAGGCATCGACCCGGGCCGTCCGGGGCGCGACCCCCACGCCGTCGCCCTCGCCACTCCCACCGGTCAACCCCGTGGCCCCGGCCCTCCAAGTCCAGGATCCCGCCGGCCTCTCGGCGGCCCAGGCCCAGGCGGTGCGGGGCATCTCCGGGGTGGTGGGCGTCGCCCGGGTGGTGCTGGCCTACGTCACCGCCCACACCGCCGGGGGCCTCCGCCAGGTGTCGATCGCGGCGGTGGACCCGCTGGAGTTCCGCCCGCTCGCCCCGGCGGTCACGGCCCAGGCCGACTTCGTCTGGCAGGGGCTGCTGGCCGGCGACATCTACCTGGCGCACGAGGAGCAGCCGGTGCTCAACGTCGCCCTGGGCGCCGACCTCGCCACCACCGGGCCGGAGGCCACGGTGCCCCTGCGGGTGGGTGGGCTGGCGGCCAACGGGACCCCGAACATCGCCAGCGGGCTGATCTCGATGCAGGAGGCCGCCGACCTCGGGCTCCCGGGGCCGACCGAGATGCTCGTGTCGGTGGCCCAAGGGGTGGACATCGACCCGGTCACCAAGGCCATCGCCAAGGCGATCCCGCAGGCTGTGACGACGCCCCTGGTGGCGCTGGTGGACCACGCCCTCGTCTCGGGGAGCGCCGCCGAGAAGCTGTTGGGCTCCTTCAACTACAAGGCCAATCCCAACGGCTCCATCACCGAGGACTCCCGCTGGGTCAACGCCAACATCGTCACCCGGACGGTGCCGGTCCTGGGGTCGGTCACCTGCAACAAGCTCATGTTCCCGCAGCTGATCGGGGTGATGACCGACCTCCAGCAAGAGGGCCTGGCGAACCTGATCAACGTCGCCGAGTACCACCAGCACGAGGGCAACTGCTGGCAGCCCCGCTTCGTCGACAGCGACCCGTCCCGGGGGATCTCGTACCACGCCTGGGGCATCGCCATCGACATCAACCGCACCGAGAACCCGGAGGGCGGCTCGAACCACCAGGACCCCCGCCTCATCGAGGCGTTCGAGCGGTGGGGCTACCGCTGGGGCGGGGTGTTCTACCCCCCCGACCCGATGCACTTCGAGCTGGCGGGCATCATGCAGCAGTGAGGGTCTCGGGAGGGCGGGCCAGCGCCGGGCGCAGGGGCGGCAGCCCGGCGCGGCGCACCTGCGCCACCGCCAGGCCGATCAGGGCCACCAGGGCCACGAGCTGGAACACCGGGAAGGCGGTGGACAGCGGCACGCGCAGCACGGTCTTCAGCACCCCGGTCGAATTGGTCCAGGCGTCGGAGAGCAGCAACAGGACGGAGTAGGCGAGCCCCAGGGCCGCCAGGCGGGACCGCCACTGGAGGGCGAGCAGGGGGAGTAGCGCCGCCAGGTACCAGGGCTGGATGTACGAGGTGGCCAGCACGAAGCCCAGGGCGGTGGCCGCCATCCCGGAGGAGGGGCGGGAGTCGGCGCTGCCTGCCAGGCCGGCGACGGCCGCCACGACCGCCACCAGGGCGCTCCCGGCGTAGCGGGCATTGCCGGTCAGCCACAGCTTGGGGGCGGGCGGAATCAAAAGGCCGCCCAGCTGGCCCTGCGCCACCGGCGAGGGCGGGACCTTGTGGCCGAACCAGCCCCACAGCGACCAGTGGTCAACGAGCCGGGAGGCGTCCTGCACCGGGCCGAGGGCCGGAAGGCCGCCGACGAGCAGGTAGCCGACCACCACGATCCCGGCCACGATGCCCGCCACCCCGAGCGCCCGCCGGACGCCTTCCCGGCGCCACAACCACGCCACGAGGGCCGCCGCCGGCAGCACGGCCACCAGCTTCACCAGCGCGCCCAGACCGAGCAGCACCCCGGCCAGGACGGCGCCCGCGGACCGGGTGGGCCGCCCGCGGGAGAGGGCCAGGACGGCCGCCAGGGCGGCGATCCCCACCAGGGCGTCGTTGTGGGCGCCGTTCACCACGTTCACGGTCATGACCGGCGACAGCCCGAGGAACGCCAGCGCGCCGGCCTCGGCTCCCCGGCGGTACAGGAGCACGACGGCGCCCAGGACCGCGGCGCCGGTGAGGAGCTGGAAGAACAGCCGGGCGGCGAGCGCCGATCCCCCGGCCCCGAGCATGCCTGCCGCCGACAGCCCGGTGAAGACCGGGCCGTAGACCGTCTTGGTGTCCTGCCACCACACCGACACCCGCCAGAACCAGGGGTCGCCCGAGTACGCCATGGGCGAGGCGGCGTACGGGCTGGCGTGGTAGTGGGTCACCATGTGGCCGTACATCGCATACGACCAGACGTCCTGGGAGTCCCGGGGCGGGGCCAGCACGGCGGCGAGCACCAGCCCGGCGCTCACCCACAGCACCACCCGGCGATCGAGCACCGGGGCCAGCACCTCCATGACGACCAGGAGGACGAACGCGGCCGACGCCACCAGCAGGAGGGGCAGGCCCCGGCTCTGGCGGGTCAGCAGTGCGCCCAGGGTGCCGGCCACCAGGACGCCGACGGTGACGTGCGCCCGGGTCCGGTTCCAGCGGGCGACGAAGGGCCGGGCGCGGGCCCGCTGGGCGATGCCCGCCAGGGACCCAGCCCGGAACAGGCTCATCGCCGCCCTGTTGCCTCCCCCAGGGCGGCGCCCACCGGGCCCGGCTCCAGCCCCTTGGAGCGCAGCTCGGCCACGATCGGCTCCAGGGCGCCCAGCGTGCGGCGCCAGGCGCCTGCCGACGAGTAGGCCTCGGCGTCGTGGAGCAGCAGCACGTCGCGGTCCCGGACCCCCTCCAGGAGGCGGCTGTGGATGAGGGCGGGCGTGGCGGTGGGCTCCCAGTCCTTGCCCCAGCGCGCCCAGAGGACCCGGTTCCAGCCCAGCCGGCCCGACGTCACCCAGGAGGCGGCACTGAAGACCCCGTAGGGCGGGCGGAAGTGGCGGACGAGGGCGCCGGTCTCCCCCTCGATGATGTCCCGGGCGTCCAGCAGATCCTTCACCGTGCCTGGCGGGGTGAGCCGGAGGTGGTTGAGGTGGCGGTAGCCGTGGCAGGCGATCTCATGGCCCGCCTCGACGATCGCCCGGGCGGACTGCGGGCTGCGCCGGACCTGCTCGCCGACCAGGAAGAAGGTGGCGGTGACCTCGAGCTCGGCAAGGGCCGCCAGGAACGCCTCCACCGCCTGGGGCTCGGGGCCGTCGTCGAAGGTCAGGCCCACTTTCCCAGGCTGGTCCAGGTGGCGCACCGTGCGGAACACGGGCCGCCCGAGGGCGGTGACCGCCAGCGCCGGGGCAGCGTGCACCGTCGCCAGAGCGGCAGTGGTGAACAGGAGGCGGCGGACCGGGCGGCCCCGGGAATGACCGTTGCGCCCGCTCGCGTGGTGGCCGTTGCCCCCCGTCATGCCGGGAGGGCGGCGCCGGAGGCGCTGAGGTCCACCACGTGCAGGCCGTGGGACGCCGCCTCGGCGAGGAAGGCACCCAGCATCGCGCGGCCGCCCGCGGGCGTGGTGCGGGTCAGGTCCAGGACGACGACGTCGCCCGAGCGCAGGCGGTGGCTGGCCCAGCTGGCCCCACCGGAGTTGTGGATCCAGAGGCTGCCCACGACGCCCCGCAGGTGCGCCGCCCGGGCGGCCAGGTAGGCGGCCGGGGTCAGTGAGCCGTGTGCGGGCAGGTAGTAGATCGGGGCGTGCCCGGTGGCGCCGCGCACGTCCTCCGAGCCCTCGTCCACCTGGCGGCGCACCGCCGAAGGGGTGGACAGCCGGGACACCCCGCCCACCCCGCCGTTTTGGATCTCCCCGGCGGTGGCGTAGTCCGCCAGGAAGGCGCTCGCCCCGGCGGCGTCGCCCGCGGGGAGGAAGAAGGTCGCCTGCGCCCCGTGGTCGGCGAGGAGGGCGGGCAGGCCGTTGACCGATGCCGTGTCGGCCATCCGGATGCAGAGCACGACCGAGCCGGCCGGGACCGTGCCCGCCCGCTCCACGACGGGCAACCCGAGGTGGCCGCCGGCGAAGGACACCGAGGTCCCGCTGGTGAGCAGGACGAAGAGGGCCACCAGGGCGACCCCGGTGGCCGAGAGCCAGCGCAGCCGGTGCCGGCCGCCGGCCTTGCCCGCCCGTGACCCGGTCGGGGTGGTTGCATTCCGCCGGGCAGGGCCGGCCTGCTGGGGACGGCCGGAGGAGGCTGCCGGATCGGTTTCGGGGTGGAGGTGGTCGGGCAGCCCGACGGCCGCCCGGCTCCGGGCACCCGAGTGGAGGTCGACCAGCGCCGAGCCCGCCGAGGGCAGCTCGGCGAACCCCACGGCCAGGCGCTCGGCTCGGGCCCGCAGGCCGGGGTCGTCCCGGCAGGCGGCCACCGCGGCCGGCAGGTCGGCGACGTCGCGCACGTACCGGGCCACCCCCACCCGGTCCATCAGCTCGCCGTTGGCGACACCGTGGCCCGGGATGGCGTCGGTGATCAGCAGGGGGCAGCCCCGGCGCAGGGCCTCGAGCGAGGTGAGCCCGCCGGCGTTCTGCACCGCCAGGTCACAGGCGTCGATCAGGTCGGGCATGTTGGTGACGTACCCGCAGACGATGGTGCGGGGCGGCGGATCGGCGTCCAGCTTGGCCTTGAGGGACTCGTTCTTGCCGCAGACCACCAGGGTCCACACCCCGTCCACCGTGGCGACGGCCCGGGCGGAGCGCTCGATGTTGCCCACGCCCCAGCCGCCGCCGATGACCATGGCCACGAAGGCGTCGTCGGGCACGCCGAGCTCGGCCCGGGCACTCGCCCGGCGCGACGGCCCCAGGAACCGGCGGGCCACCAGCGGGGCGACCACGGTGGTGGGCGAGGGCTCCATCATCGAGGCGACGGTCTCGACGGTGGAGATGTGCATCACGTAGTTGTCGTCGAGGTCCGGGTACATCCACATCGGGTGCGGGGCGAAGTCGGTCACCAGGTTGGCGCACGGCATCGTGATCTTGCCCCGGCGCTTGAGCGACGCCAGCATCGCCGAGGTCAGTGGGTAGGTGGACAGGACGATGTCGGGCTGGGACGCCTCGATCAGGCGGTGGATCTTGCGGCAGCCGATGACCGCGCAGAGCCCCTTGTAGAAGTAGGTGACCTTCTTGGACTTGACGATCGACCAGTACAGCCACGAGTAGGACCACTGGGCCTTGTCCAGCTGGATCTTGTAGCCGTCGATGACGAACTTCTCCCAGAAGGCGCCCACGACGGCGAGGCCGTTCTCCACCTGGACCTCGGCTGCGGGGTCCAGCTCCCGGATTTCATCGCTCACCGCCCGGGCGGCCGCGTTGTGGCCCTCCCCGACGCTGGCAGTCAAGATGAGTAGCTTCATTGGAACAACCTCTCCTGCCCGCGTCCAAGCAGACCCTGCGGCGGGCTGGCCCCATCTTCCCGGATAGAGCGGGGCCGGGCAACCGTTTGCTCAGGAATGGCTGGCCGGCTCGGTGCCCATCCTCCCGGGGATGTCAGGCTCCCGAGCACAGCCCGTTCAATCACGGTGATGGCGAGCGCCGAGGCACATCGCAGATCCGAGCCAGGCTCGATGGCCTGGATCCGATGCCCGATCCCGGGCGCGAACCTCAGACCACCGTCAGGCCGAGGTCCCCCAGCGTGGTCAGCAGGGCGTCGGGAGAGGCGCCCAGGGCGCTGGCGAGGGCCCACAGGTCGTCGGAACGGATGGTGAGCACCCGGCCGTTGAAGTCGCCCCGCTGCGCCTGCACGACGCCGACGTAGCGCTGCAGGACCACGCACTCCGGGGCCTCGGTCTCCCGCAGCCGGACGAGGTCGATGCAGACCCTGCCCGCCGCCGGGCTGGCCGGGGAGGCGTCCCCGCCGGCGTCCCGGGGCAGGAGGTGGTCCACCGGGACGCCGTAGAAGCGGGCCAGGCGCTGGAGCCTCGGCACCGAGATGCTCCGCTCGCCCCGCTCATAGGCACCCAGCACTGAGGACTTGAACTCTTCCCGGGAACTGTGCTCGACCTCATGCAGGGAGAGACCCTTCTGCAAACGGACGTTGCGAAGGCGCTCACCAACGGACTGGGCGTAGGTCATCGCTCCCCCCGAAGACGACGATCAATCGCTTGCGACGCTACCACATCGCCGTAGTTCACCCCGTCGACCAAAACCTTCCACTTTTTATGGCAAATATCGTTCGAATCTAGCGAAGTGGTACAGCAGGATGCTAGCCAGGACTATCGGCGCCGTTTCCGCCCGCAGAATCTGGGCACCCAAGGTGGCGGGCACGGCGTCCGCCTCCCGGAGGAGCCCGACCTCGGCCTCGGTGAGCCCCCCCTCTGGCCCGGCCACCACCCAGACGCCTGCCGGGTCCACCGGCCACCCAGCCAGCACCGCGCTCAGCGCGCTCGGGGCGCCGGGATCGGCCACCAAGCCGGCCCCCTGGGAGGCGGCCCGCTCCGCCGCCGTGCCCAGGGGCAGGGGGCCCTCGAGCTCCGGCAACCACGCCCGGTGGGACTGCTGGGCGGCGGCCTGGGCGATGCCCTCCCACCGCCGCCGGGCGGCTCCGGCCTGGCCGGCGTCCCACCGGACGACACTGCGGGTCGCCGGGAAGAGGGTGACTGCGTCCACCCCCAGCTCGACCAGCTGGCGGATGGCACTGTCCACCTTGGGGGTCTTCGCCAGGCCGAGAAGGACCTCGATCCGGGGCCGGGGACGCTCGACGGTGCGCCGGTCGACCAGCGCCAGAGTCACGGACCCCCGCCCGGTAGACGCAATGCGGGCCTCGGCGACGGACCCGTGGCCGTCGGACAGGGTGACCTCGTCGCCCGGGGCCGCCCGGCGGACCGTCAGGAGGTGGCGGGCCTCCGGGCCTTCGAGCTTGACGGTGTCGTCAGCGAGCCGCCCGGGCTCGACGAAGAAGTAGGGCGGGTGCCCGCTCACGAGCGTCCGGCGGGCCCTATGGGTCCGGTGGGTCGTGCGGTCAGGAGCCGTGCAGGGCGCTGCGCAGCTTGCCGAGGAGCCCGTGGTCCTCGTTGACCTCCTCGCCCCGCAGGGCGGCGAAGCGCCGCAGCGTCTTGGATTCCTCGTCGCCCAGATGAGTGGGGATGCGCACGCCGATCTCGACGAGCAGGTCCCCCCGCCCCGACCGGCCCAGGTGCGGGACGCCCTTGCCCTTCAGCCGGGTGATAGTCCCGGGCTGGGTGCCGGGGGCCACCGCCAGGGTCACCGGGCCGTCGAAGGTCTCCACCTCAGCGCTGCCCCCGAGCGCGGCCTGGGTCATCTCCACGTCCAGCCGGGTGACCAGGTCG
The DNA here is from genome assembly GCA_035765775.1 of Actinomycetota bacterium. Classification (NCBI taxonomy): domain Bacteria; kingdom Bacillati; phylum Actinomycetota; species Actinomycetota bacterium. The sequence goes on from DASTWV010000059.1 coordinate 382,857, forward strand.
TAGCCCGAGCGCCGGAAGCGCTCGTCGGGCGCCACCCGGATGGCGACGTACAGGTCGCCCACGCCACCCCCGCGCCGCCCGGCCTCGCCCCGGCCCGAGATCCGGATCTGGACCCCGTCGTCGGCCCCCGCCGGGACCGTGACCGCCACCTCGTCCACCCGCTCCATCCGGCCGTCGCCGTTGCACTGCGGGCAGGGGGAGGCGATCTCCTCGCCCGAGCCGTGGCATTGCGGGCACGTATAGGAGGTCATGACGTTGCCGAAGATGCTCCGCCCCACCTGGCGCACCGCCCCAGTCCCGGAGCAGCGCGAGCAGCGCACCGGCGAGGTGCCCGGCTTGCAGCCCGAGCCCGAGCAGGTGGCGCACGGCGTGAGGTTGCGCAGGGTGACCGACTTCGTGGCCCCCTTGACGACATCCTCCAGGGTCACCTCGAGCTCGAGGGCAAGGTCGTTACCCCGCCGGCTCTCGCCCCGGCGGGCGTAGGAGCCGAAGGGGTCCCCGCCGAAGAAGGAGGCGAACAAATCGAAGGGGTCGAAGCCCTGGGCGGGCATCTTGGCGTGGCCGAACATGTCGTAGTCCCGGCGGCGTCCCGCGTCGCCCAGCACGCCGTAGGCCTCGGCGATCTCCTTGAACTTCTCCTCGGCCTCCGGGTCCTCCTGGTTGGCATCCGGGTGGTACTGGCGGGCGAGGCGCCGGTAGGCCTTCTTGATGTCCTCCTCGGCCGCCTGGCGGTCCACACCGAGGACCTCGTAGTAGTCGCGGGGCATCAGCTGGCCAGTTCGTCGAGGAGGCCCGACAGCGAGCGGACCACCAGGTTCACCGCCGAGATCGTGTAGGGGTAATCCATCCGGGTGGGGCCGATGACCGCCACCATGCCCCGGTGCGCCGGCCCTTCACCGGGAACGTTCGAGCCGTAGGGGGCCAAGATGGTGGCGCATACCTGCATCTGCTGGATGGGGTTCTCCTGGCCGATCAGCACCACCAGGGTGCCCGACCCCGGTCGGGACTCCCGAGCCTCCGCCATGAGGGTGGCGAGCACCGGCGGGCGCTCGATGGCGCCCACGACGCCGTGGGCGGTTTCCAGGTCGGAAAACTTCTCCCGCGAAAGGATGTTCGCCGTCCCGCCCCGGTAAATCCGTTCCCACACCGACCCGCTCACGACCCGGCCCACCTCGGCGGCGATGCGCGGCACCACCCCGGTGGGGCCGGTGTGCTCGGCGATGGCGGCCAGGCGAGCGGGGACCACCTCGAGGGCCTCACCGCTCAGGCGCGCCGTCAGGTGGGCGCCCAGGTCGGCCAGCTGCTGGTCGGAGAGCGGCTCCGGGACATCGATCAGACCCTGCTCGACCAGGCCGGTGTCGGCGATCAGCAGGAGGCCCACCCGCCCATCGGAGCGGGCGAGCAGCTCCAGGCGGCGGAGGCGGTTCTCCCGGGCCGGGGGGGCGGCGACCACCGCCACGGACTCGGTGACCTCGGAGAGGAGCTGGGAGGTGGCGTTCAGCGCCTCCTCCAGGGCGTGGAAACCGCTCTGGAAGGCGTCTTCGATGACCCGCTGCTGGCCGGGCGGCAGCTCGGGCCATGCGGGGCCGGGCCAGTTGTCGATGAACCAGCGGTAGCCCAGATCGGTGGGGACGCCGCCCGCCGAGGAGTGGGGCCGGCTGATGTAGCCGAGCTCCTCGAGGAGGGCCATGTCGTTGCGCACGGTGGCGGCGGAGACACCCAGGCCGATGGTCTCGGTAAGGGCCTTGGACCCCACCGCCTGGCCCGCGCGGACGTACTCACGGACGATGGCCCGCAGGATGGCCCCCTTGCGCGAGTCAAGCACAGCAGTCCTTCCGGTGATCGTCAACGGCGAATCCCCAGTCCCTACGGGATATCGGCCTGCCCGGCGGCATCCTCAAATCTAGCACTTGAGGAAGCCGACTGCTAATTTTTCCCGCTCTGGGGGGCCCCAGCCGCCGGTCCGCTACTGCGGCGAGGGTGGCGGCGGGTACTGCGGAGGCGGCGGGTACTGGGGCGGCGGGGGGTAGCCCTGCGGTGGCGGGTACCCGGCCGGCGGCTGCTGCGGGTAGCCCTGGGGTGGGTAGCCGGGCTGCTGGGGATAGCCCGGAGGGGGGTATCCGGGCGGCGGGTAGCCGTAACCGGGCGGCGGGTAGCCGCCCGGCGGCAGGCCCTCGGCGGCGGGGCCGCGGTAGGTGGCGCTGCCGAAAGCGAGGATGGCAGCGAAGATCGGCCCAAGAAGGATCAGGCCAACTGCGAAGCCCGTGCCCTTACCGAACGATTTCGCCAGGTCGATTGCCACGATGATCGCCATGATGAGCGAGACGAAGGGGATGAGGAACAGGATGATCCACCATGCTGGTCGCCCGATGATCTTGAGCAGGATGTAGAGGTTGTATATGGGGATGATCGCTGCCCACCCGGGCTGACCGGCCTTGGTGAAGATCTTCCAACCAACTGCGATGAAGAAGATAATAAGGACCAGATAGATCAGAAAAATCGCTCCGACTGCCCCACCGCTGGCCGTATTGGATGTCGTTTGTGCCAAGAACATGGTGACCACCCCCCGTCGCCCGCTAGCGGTTCCCCCCGCCAGTGGGGGATTCTCCCAGAAGCCCCCGCCTGGGGCAAGCTTCGCTTTTTCGCGGGCGCTGGTGCCGTCAGGCGGCGAGCAGGGAGCGGGCGACGTGGCCCCAGAGGAACACGCCCCGGGCGGTGAGGAGGACCTTCTCCTCGGTCACCCGGACCAGGCCGAGATCGACCGCCTGGGCCAGCTCGGGCGCCCAGCGGAGAGCCGGGTCGGCGCCGTAGCGGTGCTCGAAGCGGGCCCGGATGACGCCCCCGGCCAGGCGGAGCCCGAGCATCATGGCCTCGGCGGAGCGCTCGTCGGGGAGCAGGGTCTCCTCGCCTTCGAGGACGTCCGGCGACCGCTGGGCATAGGTCCGGGGGGAGCGCAGGTTCCACCAGCGCCGGTGGTCCCGGAAGGAGTGCGCCCCGGCGCCGAACCCGAGGTAGTCGGTGCCCGTCCAGTACCCGATGTTGTGGCGCGACCAGCAGCCCGGGCGGGCCCAGTTGGACACCTCGTAGCGCAGCAGCCCCGCCACCGGCAGCAAGTCGTTGCTGACCTCGTCCCGGTCGGCCTGGTCGTCGTCGTCCGGGGCGTCCCGCAGGCCCCGCTGCACCCAGGTGTGCAGGGGGGTGCGCTCCTCGACCGTGAGGGCGTAGGTCGAGACATGGTCGACCCCGGTGGCGATGACCCCGGTCAGGCTGGACCGCCAGTCATCGAGGGTCTCCACCGGGGTCCCGAACATCAGGTCGGCGTTGACGTGGGCGAAGCCCGCCGCCCGGGCGTCCCGGAGGGCGGCGACGGCCTGCTCCGGGCTGTGCGCCCGCCCCAGCCACGCCAGCACATGCGGGGCGAGGGACTGCACCCCCAGGCTGACCCGGGTGAAGCCGGCCTCGAGCAGGGCGTCGAACGCCGCCATGTCAATGGACTCCGGGTTGGCCTCCAGCGAGATCTCGGCGTTGCGCCGGACGGCGAAGGACTCCCGGATGGTGGTGAGGATGCTCGCCAGGTCGGCGGGCGCCAGCTCCGTCGGCGTGCCCCCGCCGAAGGCGACGGTGTCCACCGGCTCGCCATCGGCCGCCGCCTCGATCTCGCGGCGGAGGGCCTCGACGTAGGGCGCCTTCAGGTCGTCCATGCCGGCGTAGGCGTTGAAGTCGCAGTACGGGCAGTGGACCAGGCAGAAGGGGATGTGGACGTAGACCCCCCGGCCGCTGAGGGCGGGCGCCGCCGGCAGGTTCACTGCTCCCCGTTCATTTCTTGTCGTCTAAACGGAGCGCGGCCATGAACGCCTCCTGGGGGATCTCGACCGACCCCACCTGCTTCATGCGGCGCTTACCGGCTTTCTGTTTTTCCAGGAGCTTGCGCTTGCGGGTGATGTCGCCGCCGTAGCACTTGGCCAGCACGTCCTTGCGGCGTGCCCGGATCGTCTCCCGGGCGATGACCCGTGAGCCGATGGCTGCCTGGACCGCCACGTCGAACATCTGCCGGGGGACCAGCTCCCGGAGCTTCTCGGCCATGCGCCGGCCGTAGCTCACCGCCCGCTCCCGGTGGACGATGGCGCTGAAGGCGTCCACCGGCTCGCCGTGCAACAGGATGTCCACCTTGACCAGGTCCTCCGCCCGGTAGCCCACCGCCTCGTAGTCCAACGATCCGTAGCCCCGGGTGCGGCTCTTCAGCTGGTCGAAGAAGTCCACGATCATCTCGGCCAACGGCAGGTGGTAGCGGAGTTCTACCCGGTCCTCGGAGAGGTAGTGCATCTCTTTCATTTCCCCCCTGCGCTCCTGGCAGAGCTCCATAAGGGCGCCGAGGAACTCGGTGGGCGTGATGATCATCGCCGCGGCCAGGGGCTCGCGGATCTCCTCGATGGCGACGGCGTCGGGCATCTCGGCGGGGTTGTGGACCGAAAGGATCTCCCCGCCCCGCTTGAGCACCTCGTAGGCGACGCTGGGCACGGTGATGAGCAGGTCGAGGTCGAATTCGCGCTCCAGGCGCTCCCGCACGATCTCCATGTGCAGCAGGCCCAGGAACCCGCACCGGAAACCGAAGCCGAGGGCCTGGGAGGTCTCGGGCTCATAGACGAAAGCGGCGTCGTTTAGGCGCAGCTTGTCGAGGGCGTCGCGCAGGTCGGCGTACTGGTCGCCGTCGGTGGGGTACAGGCCGGCCCACACCATCGGCCTGGGCTCCCGGTAGCCGGGCAGCGCGTGGTCCGCCGGGTGGCTGGCGTCGGTGATGGTGTCGCCGACCTTGGCCTCGCGCACGTTCTTCACCCCCGGGATGGCGTAGCCGACGTCGCCGGTGCCCAGGCCCTTGGTGGCCATCATGGAGGGGGCGAAGGCACCGACCTCCTCCAGCTCGCACACCGTGCCGGTGGCCATCATGCGCACCTTCTGGCGGGGCTCGAGGGTGCCGTCGATCACCCGCACGAAGGTGACCACGCCCCGGTAGTTGTCGTACTCCGAGTCGAAGATGAGGGCCCGGGTGGGGGCGTCGGGGTTGCCCTGGGGCGGGGGTACCCGGCGGATGACCTCCTCGATCAGCTCGGGCACGCCGGCGCCAGTCTTGCCCGAGACCCGGAGCACCGACTCGGCCGGCACGCCGATGAGGTTGCCGAGCTCGGCGCAGACCCGGTCGGGGTCGGCGGCGGGGAGATCGATCTTGTTGACGGCCGCGATGATCTCCAGGCCGGCCTCGACGGCGAGGTACAGGTTGGCGAGCGTCTGCGCCTCGACCCCCTGGGCGGCGTCCACCAGGAGGATCACGCCGTCGCACGCCGCCAGTGACCGGGACACCTCGTAGTTGAAGTCCACGTGGCCCGGGGTGTCGATGAGGTTCAGCTCGTAGATCTGCCCGTCGGCGGCCGGGTAGGCGAGGCGCACCGCCTGGGCCTTGATCGTGATCCCCCGCTCCCGCTCGATGTCCATGCGGTCCAGGTACTGCTCGCGCATCTCCCGGTCCGGGACAGCCTTGCACAGCTGCAGGATGCGGTCTGCCAGGGTGGACTTGCCGTGGTCAACGTGGGCGATCAGGCTGAAGGCGCGCACCCGCGCCCGCCGGTTCGCTTGGTCTGCTCCCGGGTCATCAGTCACGCTGCCGAGGGTACCGCAGCTGGTGCTAGACTCCGGCGTTCCCTCATCCGGTTCACCTGTCGGTATCCTTCCGCTACTCTGGAGTCCCATGGCCAACATCAAGTCGCAGATCAAGCGCATCCGCACCAACGAGGCTGCCCGCCAGTCCAACCGCAGCGTACGGTCCTCGCTCCGCACCTACATGAAGCGGGTGCAGACCGCCATCGACGCCGGCGACCTCGACGAGGCGGAAACCGCCCTGCGCAAGGCGGGCCGGGAGATCGACCGGGCGGCCGCCAAGGGCGTGATCCACGCCAACAGCGCAGCGAACAAGAAGTCGTCGCTGGCGAAGCGGGTCCACGCAGCGCGCACGCCCTCGTAGGGCGTTTCGGGTTCGGGCCTCAGCGGCCCCCTCGGCTGAAGTCGGGGACATTCGTCCCGGACAGTGGGGCAAATGTCCCCCGGTATTGTCTGCAGCCGTACGCCTCGGTCGGCATGGCCGACCTCAGCGCCCCCGCAGCGTCGTCACTGCGATCACGGCCCGCTCCAGGGCAAGTTCGTCGCTGTCCTGGCCGGACTTCAGGCGGTGGTCGGCCTCGGCGATCGCCCGGTAGGCCCTCGCCAGCGCCGGGGGCGGGTAGCCCGCCGCCTGCTTCACCAGCTTCTCGGCCCGGAACGGGTGCATGCCCACCTCTTTCACCACCTCGGCCGGGGTCCGGTCGGTGACCTCCATCATCGAGCGCACGTGGCGGCTCAGGGCGCCGAAGAGGGCCTGGGGAGCCTCGCCCTGGTCGATGAGGACCCGCATCGCCTGCAGGGCCGTCCCGGTCTGCCCGGTGGCGGCGGCGTCCAGGAAGGCGAACGTGGTCGCCTGGCTGCGCCCCCGGAACTGGCGGGCGATGTCGTCTGGCGTCACCCGGGCGTCCCGGCCGAGCGCCAGCGAGAGCTCCTCGAGGGCGTGGGCGAGCGCCATCCGCTCCTCCCCCACCGCCTCGATGAGCGCCCCCATGGCGTCGCCCGACGGCCGCAGGCCCAGAGCTTTGGCCTTCTCTCGCAGCCACATGAAGAGGTCGTTGCGCTTGCCCTTCCCGGCCGTCACCACATGGCCCACCTTGCGGACTGCCTCGGCGAGGCTGGGTATCGCCTTGGCGGTGGTCAGCACCAGGAGGCAGTCGGGGTTGGGATCCTTCAGGTAGGCGACGAACGCCCGCTGGGCGTCGGCCCCGGCTTCGTCGACCCCCCGCACCACCACTGCCCGCCGGCCGCCGAACAGCGAGGTGCTGTCCAGGGCGGGGAGGACCCGCTCCTTGTCGTCGGCTGCCTTCAGATCCTCGACCGACAGGGGATCGATGCCGGCCAGGGCCTTGGCCACCGCTTCGGCAACAAGGTACGGGTCGTCACCGACGATGAGCGTGGCGGGGACAGCCTTCGGGGTCATGGAGGTGATGATGCCTCAGAGTTGCCGCTCCGGTGGTGAGGCTCCGATTATTGGATGAAAATCACGCGAGGCGCGTGATTTTGATCCAAAAATGCTCACCGGCACAGCAACGGGGCATTGGCCGCCCCCAACAACGCTCAGACTCGCGCCTGAGCGCTCTTGGAGGCGCCGGGACTTGAACCCGGGTCGACACGGCTCCCACTTGGGGCATCTACGGGCGTAGCCAACTTTTTTGTCTCAGCCCGGCAGGTGCTGCTGGCTGGCTTGCCGGTGCCCAGCCCGGTTGGATTGTCCCCCGGCGCTCACCGGACGGGGGCGCTCAGGGTCAGCCTGCTGCACGACGCCCCATCCCGGGCCGCAGGCCCTCCCGGGTGGAACGCCCGCCGATATAACGGCGGGTTATCGCTTAGGCAGCGACGTTTCGGTTTAGTGTTCCAGGCAGTTTTACGAGGTACCCGGACCTCGGCCCGCTTCCACCAAACGCGATACCGGCCTCGAAACCAATTCGCCCCCTCTCTGGGAGTCAGTTTACCGCCGGCGGCTGAGGGCCCGGTCGATCTGCATCTTGGCGTCCCGCTCCTTCAGCGACTCCCGCCGGTCGTAGGTCTTCTTGCCCCGGGCGAGGCCGAGCTCGAGCTTGGCGAGGCCGTGGGTGAAGTACACCTTCAGCGGCACCAAGGTGAGGCCCCGCTCGGCGGTCTTGCCCACCAGGCGCTCGATCTGGTCCTTGTGCAGGAGCAGCTTGCGGTTGTGCACGGGCTCGTGCTGGGCGTAGCCCGCCTGGGGATAGGGGGCGATGTGCATGCCGATCAGCAGCGGCGCGCCGTCCCGGATGACGGCGAAGGACTCCCGGAGCGACGCTCCCCCGGCCCGCAGCGACTTGACCTCGCTGCCGGTCAGCACCATCCCGGCCTCCATCGACTCGAGGATCTCGAAGTCGTGGCGGGCCTTGGGGTTGATGACCACCGTCCCGGCCGGCTTCGTCTTGGATTTCTTCTTGGCCATCCGCCTATTGTGGCGGACGCACCTACGGCATGAAGCCCAGCGGCTGCACCGGCGTGCCACCCACCCGGGTCTCGAAGTGCAGGTGGGGGCCGGTGCACAGCCCGGTGCAGCCGACTGCGCCGATCTGCTGGCCCTGCTTCACCGTCTGGCCCAGGTGCACCCCGATCACCGACATGTGGGCGTACAGGGTGGCGAGCGCCCCGCCGTCGTCCAGGATCACCACGTTGCCGTAGCCCTGCATGACCCCGGCGTACATGACCTGCCCGGGGGCGGCGGCCAGGATGGGCACGCCCATGTCGACGGCGATGTCGATGCCGGTGTGGAACTCGTTGTTGCCGAAGATCGGGTTGATGCGGGGCCCGAAGGGCGACGAGATGGCGCCGTGCACCGGCCAGATCAGCTTCTTGCCCTGCCAGGTGTACGCCTGGTTGGCCTGGCGGGCACGGACCATGGCGGTGATGGACGAGGACTCGCCCGCCAGGGTGGCCATGTCCTGCAGGTAGATCGCCTTCTGGGCCTGGATCTGGTCCAGCTCGGGCTTCTGGGCGGCGATCTGGCTGGTCAGGGTGGCGCTCGCCTGGCTGACGCTGGCCCGCAGGGCGGTGATCTTGGCACCCTCGGCCTGGACGGCGGCCTGCTCGGCGGCGATCTGCGCCTTGCGCTGGTTCGCCTGGGTCTTCTGGGCGTCCAGCTGGTCGTTGAGCGTCTTCAGGGCGTCGATCTTGCCCTTGTCGGAGCCCACCACGCTGCCGACGTAGTTCAGCCGGTTGATGAAGTCGTTCATGCTGGTCGCCCCGAGGATCAGCCCGAGATACGACGCCGGCCCGGCTTTGTACAGGCTCACGAAGCGCTGCTGCACCTGCTGCTGGGCGTCGCTGACCTGGGCGGTGGTGGTGGCGATGCTTGCCTCCAGGCTGGCAAGCTGGGCGTCGGTGGCGGTGAGCTGCACTGTGTCGGCCGCCTGCTGCGCCTGGGCGGCGGCGATCTGCGAGGTGTAGCTGGCGATCTGGCCCTTCAGCTGGTTCTGCTGCTTGGTCTCCTGGGTGATCTTGGCCTGCAGGGCCGTCGCCTGGAGCTGCGCGGTCCGGAACCCGTTCCAGAACGTTGCCATCTGGTCGGCGGTCTGCGAGGAACCCGAGCCCGACGTCGTCCCACTCCCCCCGGATGCCGCAGGCACGGCACGAGGGGTGGACGCCGCGCCCGGCGTCCCGAAGGCGAGAAGCGCCAGGACGCAGGCGGCGGCGGATAACCTCAGAAGACGACTCATGGAATCAGAACTTGCATTCGGCTCACAGAGCATAACGCCTGTTACGAGCCGGAGATCGGGAAATATGCCTAATTACAGGAGAGTAATTCCTTTATGATTCACCGACGTAATTACGTGGGTGAAATTACGGCTGGGGAAGGCGGGCTCAGACTTCGAGGAAGCGGCGCAGTGCCAGCGTGGAACCGAGCGTCCCGACGGTCATGCCCACCGCCACCAGCACGATGAGCATCCACACCACGGTGCTGCCGGTCACGCCGATCGGCAGGATGACCAGGGCCTTGGACAGGCGGTTCAGCCAGAGCACCTTGGCAATCCCGATGACCGCGGCCGCGACGAGCGCCCCGGTCACCGCCTCGACGACGCCCTCAAAGATGAAGGGCACCCGGATGAACCAGTTGGTGGCGCCCACCAGCTTCATGACCCCGATCTCCCGCCGGCGGGAGTAGATGGCCAGGCGGATGGTGTTGGCGATGAGCACCGTGGCGGCGGCCAGCAGCAGGATGGTCATGACCAGGCTGACGGTGCGCAGCAGCGAGTTGATGCGCAGCAGGCTCTTCACCGCCTGGCCGCCGTCGTTGACATCGGAGATTCCCGCCCGGCCCACCAGCTGGTTCTTGACCGCGGACACCTGGTTGGGGTCCTTCAGGCGGATCTCGAACGAGGCCGGGAGGGCGTCGGGGGACACGTCCTTGGTGATGTCGGGATTGCTGGCGAACATGTCCTTGTAGTCCTTGTACGCCTGGTCCTTGGACACGAAGATCACCTGGGCGACATCGGGCATCGACTGGATCGAGGTCTTCAGGTCGGCCTGGGCCTGCGACGTGATGCTGTCGTCCAGGAAAACGTTGATCTGCACCTTCTGGCCGAAGTCGCCGACGACGTTGCCCACGATGTGGCCGAAGATGATCACGCCGCCCAGCAGGAAAAGGCTCACCGAGACGGTGGACACCGCGGCGACCGTCATGAAGAGGTTCCTCTTCAGGTTGACGACCGCTTCGCCAGCGAAGTACTTCAGGCGGAGCCCCACGAGCGCTACTTGCCCCCCAGCCCGTAGACGCCCCGCACCTGGTCGCGGGCCACCTTGCCGTTCTCCAGCTCGATCACCCGCTTGCGGAACTGGTTGACGATGGCGTGGTCGTGGGTGGCCATCAACACGGTGGTCTCCGCCGCATTGATGCGCAGGAGCAGCTTCATGATGTCGGCCGAGGTGGCGGGGTCCAGGTTGCCGGTGGGCTCGTCGGCCAGCAGGATGGCCGGTCGGTTGACCATCGCCCGGGCCACGGAGACCCGCTGCTGCTCGCCGCCGGAGAGCTCATCGGGACGGTTGGTGAGCCGGTCGCTGAGCCCGACGAGGTCAAGGATCTCGGGCACCCGCTCCCGGATGTCGTGGCGGGGCTTGCCGATGACCTCCAGGGCGAACGCCACGTTCTCGTACACCGTCTTGTTGGGCAGCAGCTTGTAGTCCTGGAAGACGCAGCCGATCATCCGGCGCAGGTAGGGCACCCGCCACCGGGGCAGCATGCTGAGGTCCTTGCCGGCGACGTAGATGCGGCCCTCGCTGGGGTCCTCCTCCCGGAGGAGCATCTTGATCAGCGTGGTCTTGCCCGATCCCGTGGTGCCGACGAGGAAGACGAACTCGCCCTTGGCGATGTCCACCGAGACGTCGCGCAGCGCAACGACGGATTCCTTGTAGACCTTGCTTACGTTCTCGAGCCGGATCATCTGTCCATCCGAAGCTCTCCCCCAGACCGGGTAAGGCGGGCACGCCTAGGCGACCGATCCTACCAGATGGGTCTCGGAATCCCGAAAATTTGTGCCTGTTTTGTCGTGATTTACCGGTACCTTAAGCGATCCTCAGGAAACTGTCAGAGGGTCCGATTCTCGGCTCGATCTAGTTGCTGGCTCCGGGTTTCGAGGCACGCCTGCGCAACTCGGCAGTGATGAGCCCATCGATGTAGCCGTCGAGCACAGCCTCGACGTTGCCCACCTCCACCCCGGTGCGGTGGTCCTTCACCAGCTGGTAGGGGGCCAGGACGTAGGAGCGGATCTGGGAACCGAAGGTGTTCTCCATCTGCTCGCCCCGGATCTCGTCCAGCTCCTTCATCCGCTCCTCGGCGGCGCGCTGGGCGAGCCGTGCCCCCAGGATCTTCATAGCGACGGCCCGGTTCTGGATCTGCGAGCGCTCGTTCTGCACCGACACCACGATGCCGGTAGGCAGGTGGGTGATGCGCACCGCCGAATCGGTCACATTGACGTGCTGGCCGCCGGCCCCGGACGAGTGGTACGTGTCGATCCGCAGTTCCTTGGGATCGATCTCGACCTCGTCCTCGTCGGCCAGGGCGGGCACCACATCCACACTGGCGAAGGAGGTGTGCCGGCGCTTCGAGGCGTCGAACGGCGAGATCCGCACCAGGCGGTGGACACCCTTCTCGGCCGACATCAGGCCGTATGCTGAGCGCCCCTCCAGGGTGAACGTGGCCCGCTTGATGCCGGCCTCCTCCCCCTCGGCCACCTCGACCAGCTCTACCTTGAAGGCATGGTGCTCGGCCCAGCGCAGGTACATGCGCAGGAGCATCTCGGCCCAGTCGCACGACTCGGTGCCGCCCGCCCCGGCGTGCACGCTGACGATGGCCGCCGCCTCGTCATGCTCGCCCGACAGGAGCGTACGCACCTCCAGCGCCTCGAGCTCCGCCTCGACTGCGTCGAGGGCGGCGACCGCCTCCACCTGGGTGGCCTCGTCGGCCTCCTCGAGCGCCAGGGCGTGCAGCACGCCGGCTTCCTCGAGGCACTCGGCCAGGCGGTCGTAGGACTTCAGGTCGTCGTCGAGGCGGGCCAGTTCGGCCATCTGGCGGGTGGCCGCCGCCTGGTCGTCCCAGAACCCGGGCTGGGCGGCGAGATCGTGCAGGGCCGCCGCCCGGGTGCGCTTGGCCGGGACGTCAAAGGTACTCCTTTACGTGGGCGAGCTTCCCCTCGGCGTCTGCGAGGCGGGGCTGCAGGTCATCGGTCACCCCCCGACTATATCGGCGCCTCTGCCGGCCTCCGCAGGAACGCCGCCCAGGTCACCACGGCGAACACCACGTACGCCCCCAGGAAGACCCACAGGGCGGGGACCGACCAGTTGGCGTGGGCGACGGCGACGGTGAGCTTGGCGGCGGGTGTGGTGGCGGCCTTGACGAGGGCCGAGACGTGGAGGCTGGCCTGCCGGAACACCACCTGGACCAGCACCCCGCCAAAGGCACCGATGGCCCCGGCGATGCCGATCACCGCCGCGGCCTGGCGCTTGAAGCCGCCGGCCACCGACTGGGGCGGGATCCCGGCATCGGCGGCATGCCGGCGCCCGTAGGCGGCGAAGACCGACGGGATCATCTTGTAGATCGACCCGTTGCCCAGGCCGCTCAGCAGGAACACCACCATGTAGGAGCCGAAGAAGAGGCCGAAGCTGCGGTGCTGGACCCCGATGGCGGCGGCCGCAGTGGCGACCGCCATGGCGGCGAACACGGCCAGGGTCACCTTGGCGCCGCCCACCCGGTCGGACAGCCCACCCCCCAGCGGCCGGGCGAGGGAACCGATCAACGCGCCCATGAACCCGAGCCCCCCGAGGTAGGTGGCGATGAAGGGGTGGTGGCCGAGAAACTCGGGGAAGGTGTTCTTGATCACCAGGGGAAGGGCGAACGAGAAGCCGATGAACGAGCCGAAGGTGCCGACGTAGAGGAAGGACAGCAGCCAGGTGGCCGGATTGCGCACCGCCATCGCGTAGGCCCGCCCGTCCGAGCGGGCCTCCCGCAGGCTGTCCATCAGCCACCACGCCCCCGCCGCCGCCAGAGCGATCAGCGGGACGAAGACCCAGCCGGCGTAGGCCATGTGCACGGGGTGCTTCGGCAGGGCGACCAGCTGGGAGGAGACCCCGATGATGATGACGAGGGGCACGAAGAGCTGGGATACCGCCACGCCCAGGTTCCCGCCGGCGGCGTTGAGCCCGAGGGCGAAACCTTTCTCCTGCTCGGGATAGAAGAACGAGATGTTGGCCATCGAGGAGGCGAAGATGCCGCCGCCCAGCCCGGCGGTCGCCGCGCAGGCGAAGAGGACCCAGAACTGGGCGCCGGGCGCCTGGTGGGCCAGCCACCCGCCCGGCACCACCACGGCGAGCAGGAGCGCGGGCAGGAGGAGCACGCCGGCGCTGAAGGTGGTCCACCTCCGCCCACCGAACCTGGGCAGGGCGAAGGTGTAGGGGATCCGCAGGGCCGAGCCGACGAGGTTGGGGATCAGCGTCAGCAGGAACTGCTGGGAGAGCGTGAGGACGATGCCCATGTTGGCCAGGTTGATGACCACGCTGGTCCACACGACGAAGATGCAGAAGCCGAGGTGGTCGGTGAAGATCGACAGCGCGAGGTTCTTGCGGGCGATCCGCTTGCCCTCGGCCTGCCAGAAGGTCTCGTCCTCGGGGTCCCAGTGCTCGATCCAACCCCTGCCCCGCCGCCCGGCGGCCGGCCCCCGGGGTGCCAGTTCCCGCTCTTTGAGCATCCGCCCTTCCTTCCGCTCGATACCTGCTCGATGCACTCAACCCACAACGGGCGCAGCATGGTCGGTGCACGTTTCCGGGCGGTGTCGGAAGGGTTTCGGCGAGGTTGAGATTCGGGGGCGATCGCGTTACAGCACGGCTGTGGCCCCGGGCTGTCGGGTGCGCGTGGACGCAGCGCGGGACGACGGTTTTTGCGGACCTTCAGGAGTCGTGAGTCTCGGCGCCGCTCAGGCGGCTGCCCCGTGGCACTTCTTGTACTTGCGGCCCGACCCGCACGGGCACGCGGCGTTGCGCGGGGTACCGGGATACGCGTCGCCGCCGCCCTCGGGTGAGGCCCCAGCCGGGGCCCTAGCCTCGCCTGCTGCAGCTTCGGCTAGCGCCGATGAGGCCCCGGCGCTGACCTCGGTCCCGGCCTCGGCCCCGACCGTCGCCGGGACCGGGGCGCTCGGAGCGCTCCCGTTGCCGTTGGCAGTGGCTGCCGGCGTGGCTCCGTTGGCTCCCGTGGCCCCGGTGGCTCCGTTGGCCGCCTGTTGGGCGGCCCGGGCGGCGGCCACCTCGGCCACCGACATCGGCCGGCCCCCGCCCTTCGGCTGCTGCTTCGGCCCCCGTGCTTGCTGCTGGGGGGGCGGCGGTGCCTCGGCTGGGGGCTGCTCCTCGATCACCTGCACGTGGAACATGTACCGGACGAACTCCTCCTTGATCGAGGCCATCATCGTCTGGAACATGTCGAAGCCCTCACGCTTGTACTCGATCTCCGGGTCTCGCTGGCCGTAGCCGCGCAGTCCGATGCCCTCCCGGAGGTAGTCCATCTCGTAGAGGTGCTCACGCCACTTGTTGTCGAGGATCGACACGAAGACGAGCCGCTCGAGCTCGCGCATCTTCTCCTCGCCGATCTCCTCCTCGCGTTGCTGGTAGTGCGCCATGCCCTCCTCCAGGTAGGCGTCCACCAGTTCCGGGTACGCAACGCCCTCATGGTCGAAGGTGCCGACCAGCTTGGTGGGGAAGAGCTGGGGCATGGCGGCCTCCAGGCCCTCCCAGTCCCAGTCCTCGCTGTGCGACTCGGGGTTGGCATAGATGGCGATGGTGTTCTCGATGGTGCCGGCGACGAACTCCTGCGCCTTCTCGGAGAGATCGGCGCCCTCGAGCAGCTGGCGGCGCTGCTCGTAGACCACCTCGCGCTGCTTGTTCATCACCTCGTCGTACTTCAGGACGTTCTTGCGGATCTCGTAGTTCTGGGACTCGACCTGGCTCTGCGCCCGCTCGATCGCCTTGGAGACCATCTTCGATTCGATGGGCATCTCCTCGGGCAGGTTGAGGCGCTCCATCACCGTGGAGATCATCCCGGTGGCGAAGAAGCGCATGAGGTCGTCGTCCAGCGACAGGTAGAAGCGGGTCTCGCCCGGGTCGCCCTGGCGGCCGGCACGGCCCCGGAGCTGGTTGTCGATCCGGCGGGACTCGTGGCGCTCGGTGCCGCAGATGTACAGGCCCCCGATCTCGACCACCTCGTCGTGCTCGGCGGCGCACTGGTCCTTCATCTCCTTGAGGAGCGGCTCGTACTCGGCCTCGTAGGCTTCCCGGTCCTCCGGCTCGAGCTGCTGGAGCAGGTAGGCGTCGTTGTCCCAGCCCCGGGCGGCCATCTCGGCCCGGGCCAGGTACTCGGCGTTGCCCCCCAGCAGGATGTCTACGCCTCGGCCCGCCATGTTGGTGGCCAGCGTGACCGCCCCGGTCCGCCCGGCCTGCGCCACGATGAAGGCTTCCCGCTCGTGGTGCTTGGCGTTCAGGATGTGGTGCGGGACGCCCCGGCGGGTCAGGTAGCCCGCCAGGCGCTCGGACTTCTCGATCGACACCGTGCCCACCAGGACCGGCTGGCCGTCGTTGTGGCGTTGCACGACGTCCTCGGTCACCGCCTTCCACTTGGCGTCCTCGGTCTTGTAGATGGCGTCGGGCTCGTCCAGGCGTTGGATGGGACGGTTGGTCGGGATCTCGTAGACCTCGAGGTTGTAGACGTTGGCGAACTCGGTGGCCTGGGTCTTGGCCGTACCGGTCATGCCGGCGAGCTTCTCGTACATCCGGAAGTAGTTCTGGATGGTGATGGTGGCCAGCGTCTGGTTCTCCTGCTGGATGGGCACGCCCTCCTTGGCCTCGACCGCCTGGTGCAGGCCGTCGGACCAGCGCCGCCCGGGCAGCGTCCGGCCGGTGAACTCGTCCACGATCAGGACCTCGCCGTTCTGCACGATGTAGTCCCGGTCCCGCTTGTAGAGCTCCTTGGCCTTGAGGGCGGTCTCCAGGTAATGCACCAGCGGGGTGTGGACCTGGTCGTAGAGGTTCTCGATGCCCAGCAGCTCTTCGACCCGGGCGATGCCCTCCTCGCTGACCGCGATGGTCTTCTTGGCCTCGTCCACCTCGTAGTGCTCGTCGTCGCGCAACCGCTTCACGTGGCGGGCGAAGGTGCGGTACCAGCGGGCGGCCTCGTCGGCGGCGCCGGAGATGATCAGCGGGGTGCGGGCCTCATCGATGAGGATCGAGTCCACCTCGTCCACGATGCCGAAGAAGTGGCTGCGCTGGGTCAGGTCCTGGAGGCGCATCGCCATGTTGTCCCGCAGGTAGTCGAAGCCGAACTCGTTGTTGGTGCCGTAGGTGATGTCGCACGCGTAGTTGGCCCGGCGCTCGGCCATCGACATGTCGGGCTGGATCAGGCCGCAGGTCATCCCGAGGAAGCGGTAGATCTGGCCCATCCACTCGGCGTCGCGCTTGGCCAGGTAGGGGTTCACCGTGGCGACATGCACCCCTTTGCCCGGGAGGGCATTGAGGTAAGCGGGCATGGTGGCCACCAGGGTCTTGCCTTCGCCGGTCTTCATCTCGGCGATGGCGCCCTTGTGCAGCACGGTCCCGCCGATCACCTGAACGTCGAAGTGGCGCTGGCCGATCGTGCGCTTGGCCGCCTCCCGCACGCAGGCGAACGCCTCGGGCAGGATGTCGTCGAGGGTCAGCTCCTCGTCGTCCTCCAGGCGCTGGCGGAACTCCGCGGTTTTGCCGCGCAGCTCCTCGTCGGAGAGGGCCTCGATCTCGGCTTCCCAGTCATTGACCTTGGTTGCCAGTGCAACGATTTTCTTGAAACGCCGGGCTTCTCCGGCGTGCAGGAGGGGGTCGAGTACGCTCATCGTCGGATACTCATTCTCCGGGTTATGGTCATTGTCGCGGGGTCAAGTATGACCGCAACCAGGCTGGCCCCCGCGCGATCCAGGCGGTCAATCCGGTCGCCTACCCTTCAGGTATCGGCGCCCGGGCGGCCCTACTTGATATCGAGAAGGCGCTCCCGCACGGCGTAGACGACCGCCTCCATGCGGGAGTGGAGGTGCAGCTTCTCCAGGATGTTGCGGACATGGTTCTTCACGGTGTTCTCGGAGATGTAGAGCTCCTTGGCGATGTCCCGGTTGTTGTGGCCCCGGGCCACCAGCTTGAGGACCTGCAGCTCACGCTCGGTGAGGCGGGGGGCGGGCACCCCGGAGCGCTCGTCGGAGCGCTTCACCATCGAGGCGAACTCGTTCAGCAGCTTGGAGGCCATCGAGGGTGAGATCAGCGACTGGCCGGCGTTGACCGCCCGCACCGCATTGGCCACCTCCTCGATGGAGATCTCCTTGAGCAGGTAGCCCGACGCCCCGGCCTTGATCGCCTCGTAGAGGTCCGCTTCCTCATCGGAGATGGTGAGCATCAGGATCTTGGTGTTGGGCAACGTCTCCTTGATGGCCCGGGTGGCCTCCAGCCCGGAGCGCTTGGGCATGCGGACGTCCATCAGGACGACGTCGGGGACGGTCTCCTCGGCCTTGGCCACGGCGTCGGTGCCGTCGCCGGCCTCGCCGACCACCTCGATGTCCTTCTCTACCTCGAGGACCATCTGCAGGCCACGGCGGAAGAGGGCGTGGTCATCGACGATGATCACGCGGATGGGCTCGCTCAAGGGATCGGCCCCCAGCGCGGCGACGTCCTCGACTTCTTCCGGCTCTTCGCTCACCACAAGTCCTTGTAGGGGCCGCTCCGCCTCAGGCCACGCGTGTCCCGACGCTCCGCCGAGGCTACGGCATACCCCGACGCTCCGCCGAGGCTACGCTGTCTATCGGCCCGTTCTTATGTGCACATTAGCCTGACTCGGGGCCCGAGTCGAGAATTCCCTCCTCACCTGTTGGCACCTGGGCCACCGGGAGGGCTCTCCCGGCCGGCTTGGCGTGCAGCGGGCGGCCTGAGCGCATCCGCTTGAACTCCTTGAGACGCCGGGAGAGGCGCTCCAC
Source organism: Actinomycetota bacterium (assembly GCA_035765775.1). Lineage (NCBI taxonomy): Bacteria > Bacillati > Actinomycetota > Actinomycetota bacterium. The sequence continues at coordinate 401,003 of DASTWV010000059.1, forward strand.
GGCGACGTCGATCCCCGACATCGGGTCCTCGGCCACCACCCGGGAGCGGAACACCGGACCGGTGGTCGCCACCGCCACCCGGATGAGGTAGGAACTGTGCCCGTCCTTGTCCACCTCGAGGTCGATCTTGGCGATGGTGGACAGGTATTTGGTCAACACCTCCATCTTGGAGGCGGCCAAGGCCTGCAGAGACTCAGGCAGATGCCCGTGCTGGCTGTGGACTGTGATCTCCATAAGTGGCGCCACCCTCCTTCCGCTGAACTGTCGCCCGACCCGAGCAGGAGATTACGGCAACGGTGGGGCGGACAGCAGAGCCCCAGGCGGAGCGCCGGATGAACAGCGCAGCCACAGGCGGAGCGCCAGATGAACAGCGCAGCCACAGGCGGAGCGCCAGATGAAGGGGTCGCCCGGCTGACCTGGTCTTTGGCCCCACATTCGCCTGCTGGCCGGCCCCGGGTCCATCCCGGGCGCCCGGCAGGACTTACACCTAAACCGCACCATGCTCAGCACCCCCCTCAGCGAGGAGACGCCTTACGTGGGTCCTTTCGCCTGCGGCTGGCCTGGACTGAGGACCGGCGGTGTTGGGACACCGCCCGCCCCGCAACCACAGCCCGGACGACCCTTTCGGGTCCAGTATATGGCGAGGGGGCCACAGAGTTTATGGGCTTCAAGACCTTCGGGGCTCCCGGGACCTCCTACAACCTTCCGGTACGGGCCAGCCCGGATCAGGCCCGCCGGTATGCTGACTTCGTTCGTCCGCCCGCCCGTCGTGGGCCCAACGAAAGGGTGAGCGCCCTATGCCCGACTTCAAAGTTGCCGACCTGTCCCTGAACGATCTCGGCCGCAAGGAGATACGCCTCGCCGAGCACGAGATGCCGGGACTGATGGCGGTGCGCCGGGAATTCGCCGCCACCCAGCCGCTGGCGGGCGCCCGGATCACGGGCAGCCTCCACATGACCGTGCAGACCGCCGTGCTCATCGAGACCCTCGTGGCCCTGGGCGCCCAGGTGCGCTGGGCTTCGTGCAACATCTTCTCTACCCAGGACCACGCCGCCGCGGCGGTGGCCGTCGGCCCGGAGGGCGACGTGGAGCACCCCGCCGGCGTCCCGGTCTTCGCCTGGAAGGGCGAGACCCTGGAGGAGTACTGGTGGTGCACCGAGCAGGCGCTCACCTGGCCCGGGGAACCTGGCCCCAACATGATCCTGGACGACGGGGGCGACGCCACCCTGCTCATCCACAAAGGCGTCGAGTTCGAGAAGGCCGGGGCCGTCCCCGAGCCGGCAGCCGACGACAACGAGGAGTGGGTCGTCATCCTCGACGTGCTGGCCGCCCGCCTGGGCCACGAGCCCGGCAAGTGGACCGCCATGGCCGAGGCGATCCGGGGGGTGACCGAGGAGACCACCACCGGCGTCCACCGGCTCTACGAGATGGCCGAGCGGGGGGCACTGCTCTTCCCGGCAATCAACGTCAACGACTCGGTGACCAAGTCGAAGTTCGACAACAAGTACGGCTGCCGGCACTCGCTGATCGACGGGATCAACCGGGGCACCGACGTGCTCATCGGCGGGAAGACCGCGGTGGTGTGCGGGTACGGCGACGTCGGTAAAGGGTGCTCGGAGAGCCTCCGGGGCCAGGGTGCCCGGGTGATTGTCACCGAGATCGATCCGATCTGTGCCCTGCAGGCCGCCATGGACGGCTACCAGGTGGCCACGCTGGAGGATGTCGTGGGCGAGGCCGACATCTTCGTCACCTGCACTGGCAACCGGGACATCATCACCGCCGCCCACATGACGGCGATGAAGCACAACGCCATCGTGGGCAACATCGGCCACTTCGACACCGAGATCGACATGGCGGGTCTGCGCCGGGTGCCCGGCGTGGTGCGGGAGAACATCAAGCCCCAGGTGGACACCTGGACCTTCCCCGATGGCCACGCGGTGATCATCCTGTCCGAGGGCCGGCTGCTGAACCTGGGCAACGCCACTGGGCACCCCAGCTTCGTGATGTCGAACTCCTTCACCAACCAGGTGATCGCCCAGATCGAGCTCTACGGCTCGCCCGAGAGGTACCCGATCGGCGTCTACACGCTGCCCAAGCACCTCGACGAGAAGGTGGCGCGGCTGCACCTCGACGCCTTGGGGGTCAAGCTCACCACGCTGACCGAGGCGCAGGCGGCGTACCTCGGCATCCCGGTGGACGGGCCCTACAAGCCGGACCACTACCGGTACTGACCGGTACTGACTGGTACTGACCCTGTGGGCGCCGGCCGCCTGGACGACGCGGTCTCGGCGCTACGCGCCGCCATCCTGGGCGCCCCAGGAGTGCTCGAGCCGGGCGTCCGGCAGGCGATCGCCGACCGGATGCCCGCCGACCCCCGCCTCGATGGCTACGTAGCATCGGTTGCCGGAGGCGGCAGCACGCTGACCGCGCGGCACACCTCCGACCTGCTCGCGGCCGGATGCTCGGAGGACGAGATCTTCGAGGCGACGCTGTCGGCGGCGCTCGGGGCGGCCGACCGGGTGCGCGCCGGCGGGCTCGGTGCCCTGCGCCCATCACCGGGGTGACGCTCCGACTCGCCGTCCTGGAGCACGGCCAGTCCCGGCGGGCCCGGGTGCTGTTCGCCGCCTCCCGGCGCCTCGGCAAGGCGGAGATGGACCCGGTGGTCAAGATCTCGCTGTACCGGCCCGAGGTATTCGGCCGGCAGTGGCTGCCCTTCGTGCGGTCGGTGATGCGCGGCCCCTCGCCCTGGTCGCCCGCCGAGCGGGAGCTGCTCGCCGCCTTCGTGTCGCACCTGAACCGGTGCCCGTTCTGCGCCACCGTCCACGGCGAGATCGCCGGTCTGCGGTCCGGCCAGCCGGTCACCATCGGCCAGCTGGAGGACTGGGAGCACGCCGGGTTCAGCGATCGCGTCGCCGCCACGATGGCCTTCCTGGCCACCGCCGTCCGGGATCCCGGGAGCGTTGCGCCCGCGGCCGCGGAGGCGGCCCGGCAGCGGGGCGTGTCGGACGAGGACCTCGCCGCCGCGCTCGACATCGCCTTCGTGTTCTGCCTGATCAACCGCCTCGCCAACGCCTTCGGCTTCGAGTGGGCCTCCCCGGAGGACGCCGTGAAGGGCGCCCGGATGCTGAACCGGATCGCCTACCGTTTCCCGCTGTGGCTGGTGGCCTGAGCCACTACGCCAGCGTCGCCGCCACGCCCTCCAGGAGGTCGCCCACCAGCGTCGAGCACGCCCCGGCCGCCTCCAGCACGGACCCGGCGGTCGCTCCCTCGCCCGCCCGGTTGGTGACCACGCTGACCGCCAGCACCCGCATGCCCAGCCGGCGGGCCATGAGCACCTCGGGCACGGTGGACATGCCGACCGTGTCCGCCCCGAGCATGCGCAGCATCCGTACCTCGGCGGGGGTCTCGAAGGCCGGCCCGGCCACTGCGGCGTAGACCACCTCGGGCACGGCGGTCGCCCGAAGCTCTCGGGCCACCTGCTGGGCGGAGCGGCGGAGCTGGGCATCGTAGGCGGCGGACAGGTCGAGGAACTCGGCGCCCCCGCGCAGCGGCGAGTCGGGCATCAGGTTGATGTGGTCCCGGATGAGGGTCACCGCCCCGCCGGCGATCTCGGTCCGGAGCGAGCCGGCGGCGTTGGTCAGCAGCAGGACCTCGGCCCCCCAGGCGTGGGCGTCCCGGACAGGCTGGACCACCTCGGCCATCGAGTAGCCCTGGTAGTAGTGCAGCCGCCCGCCGAAGCCGAGGGCGGGCACCCCGCCGAGCAGCCCTTCGGTCACCTCCATCCGGTGGCCGGGCGCCGGGGGCCGGTCCTCCGGCGGCATCCAGGGGCGGGCGGTGCCGCCGAGGCGGGCCATGACCGGTGCCAGGCCCGAGCCGGCGATCAGCGCGATCCGGGTTCCCACCGCCATGCCCCAGCAGCCGCCGTCAGGCCCCGAGGGCCGCCTTGAGCCGGACGATGGCCTCGATGGGGGCGGGGTCGATGCCCTGGAGGATCCCCAGGTAGGTGGAGACGAGGTCGCCCACGCACACCAGGTCCAGCAGGCGGGCGGCCTCGGACGAGCCCCGGGCATGCACCTCCTCGATGAAGGCGACCGACGGGCCGACCAGCTCGGTGGTCGCCTCGATCCGGCGGGCGGTCCGGGGTGGCTCCCCGTCATGGCGCAGCACCACGACGCCGATGGGCTCGCGGCCCTCCGCCCGGCCGTAGAGGCCGACGACCTCATTGTGGTTCAGCTCCGGGAAGACGGCCCAAGCGGCGAACCCCTTGGCGTTCTCGTTGATCTGGCAGCGCCAGCGGTAGGCGGCAGCCCCGGCGATCCCCTCGGTCCCCCAGATCAGGGGCAGGACCCCGGCCAGGCGGCTGGCCAGCTGCTTGGCGAGGTTGCCCCCGGCCGGCACCGTCCGCCGGCACTCGGCCATCCGCTGCCCGACCACCGCAACCGCCTCGGCGAGGTCCCCGGCCAGCCCGGGGGCGAGGCCCATGCGGTCGGCCACCACCAGTGCGGGCATCCCGACGTAGCCCAGGGCCGCCCGGGGCATCAGGCCTCCGGGCACCGAGACCACGGTGTGGCCCCCCGCCCGGGCCCGGGCGGCCAGCGTCCCGCCCGAGGTGATCGCCACGATGCGGGCCCCCCGGGCCTGGGCGGTGTCGAAGCCGGCGAGGGTCTCCTCGGTGTCGCCCGAGTAGGAGACCGCGAAGACCAGGGTGCCGGGTCCCACCCATGCCGGCAGGGCGTAGTCCCGGATGGTGGCCACCGGGACCCGGGCCCGGGCGGCGAGCAGGGTGCGGCAGAGTTCACCGGAGATGCCCGAGCCCCCCATCCCGAGGACGGCGATCGAGGACACCCCGTCGGCGCCCGGCAGGGGCCCGGCTGCCGAGGCGATGGCGATGGCCTCGGCGAGCTGGCCGGGCAGGCCCTCGACCGTGGCGAGGAAGTCGGTCGGGTCGGCTTCGGTGTACGCCTCCGGGGCGTCGAGGCGGGCGGCCGTCAAGGCTTGCGGGCTTCGTCGACCAGCATGTGCGGGATGCCGTCGACCACCGGGTACTCGTACCGGCACTCCCCGACGCACGCGATGACGGAGTCGGCCTCCCGGTACTCGATCTGGCCGTGGCAGTTCGGGCAGATCAGAATCTTCAACAGTTCCTGGTCAACCATCGTCAGGGCTCCAATCGGATCCGGTCGGGGTTCGGTGTGCGCCGGTCAGGATACGTCAGGGAGCGTGGCCGGCTCGGTCATGGCGAAGGTGAACATCTTGGCGGCGTCGATGCGCCAGTAGGCGGCATTGACGGCCGCCCAGTCCTCCCAGCCGGTGCCGTACCGGGGCCCGTAGATACCGAGCAGGCAGGCCCGGAACCCGGACTGGCCGGGGTCCCGGAAGTCGATGGGTACCGCCCGGCCGTGCACGGTGACCGAGAAGCTCTCCTCGGGCAGGTGGGTGGCGCTCACCTGCGGGCGGCGGGCGATGTGGCGCAGACGCACGGAGTCGGGCGAGGAGCTGAAGTACCACGACCCCCGGTAGAAGATGCCGTCCACCGGGCCGGCGAGCGGGCGGCCGTCGGCGGTGACCGTCGCCAGTACCAGCAGGCACATGCCGGTCAGCCGCCGGCAGAGCGCCTCGGCCCCCACCCGCCGATCGGCGGTGATGATGCTCCGCAGGTGCGGCCCACCGGCGGCCCAGCTGGCGTCGAGCAGGGCCTGGAGCGCCGCGAGATCGTCGGGGGTTTCCTGCACGGGCCGACGCCGCCAGAGCGCTACGCCGAGCTACGCCGAGATGCGGGCGAGCAGCTCGGCGGTGCGGGCCTCGCCGTCCTCGGCGCTGGACGCCTCCACGTTCAGGCGCAGCAGCGGCTCGGTGTTCGAGGGCCGGGCGTTGAACCACCAGTCGTGATAGTTGACCGTGAGGCCGTCCATCCAGTCCACGGTGCCATCGGCATGCGCCTGCTCCAGCTCCTTCATCTTGGCCACCGGATCGGCCACCTCGGTGTTGCGCTCGCCCGAGTCCCAGTACTTGCGGTAGGGGGCCAGCACCTCGGACAGCGGCTGGTCCCCGGCTGAGAGCGCCTCGAGGACGAACATCGAGCAGATCATGCCGGAGTCGGCCCGGAAGTTGTCCCGGAAGTAGTAGTGGCCGGAGTGCTCCCCGCCGAAGGCGGCGCCCGACTCGGCCATCACCTGCTTGATGAACGAGTGCCCGACCCGGGAGCGGATCGGGGTGCCGCCGTGGGCCGCGATGGTCTCCGGGACGATCCGGGAGCAGATCAGGTTGTGCACGATGGACGCCCCCGGGTTACGGGCGAGCACCCGGGTGGCCACCAGGGCGGTGGTCAGGCTGCCGGACACCAGCTCCGCCTTTTCATCGACCAGGAAGACCCGGTCGGCGTCCCCGTCGAAGGCGAGGCCGAGATCGGCCCCCTCCCGGAGCACCGCTGCCTGCAGGTCCTTGAGGTTGGCGGCTTGAATGGGGTCGGCGGGATGGTTGGGGAACGAGCCGTCCAACTCGAAGTACAGCGGGACCAGCCGGACGGGCAGGTGGGCGAACAGGGGCGGGATCATCTTGCCCGCCATGCCGTTGCCGGCGTCCACCGCCACGGTGAGCGGGCGCAGCCGGCCGGCGTCCACGAATGAGGTCACGTGGCGGGCGAAGTCCTCGACCACGTCCTTCGTTGTGAGCGCGCCGGCGCCGTTGCCGGCGGGCAGATCGGCCTCGGCCCCCTCCCGTACCTCGGCCAGCCCGGTGTCCTGGCCCACCGGTGCGGCACCTGCCTTGCACATCTTGATGCCGTTGTAGCGGGCGGGGTTGTGCGAGGCGGTGAACATCGCCCCGGGGGCATCGAGCACGCCCGAGGCGTAGTAGAGGGCGTCGGAGGACACCTCGCCGATGTCGACGACGTCCACGCCGCGGCCCCGGGCACCCTCGATGAAGGCGGCGGCGAGAGCGGGGGACGACAGGCGCATGTCCCGCCCGACGACGATCGAAGGCGCGCCGGAGAACTCGGCGAACCCGGCGCCCACCCGGCGGGCAATGTCCTCGTTCAGGTCGTCGGGGTACACCCCGCGTACGTCATAGGCCTTGAAAATCCCGGAGAGGTCGCTGGTTGGGCTCATGTGGGCACTCTACCCGCTGATGTGGGGGTGTTGACAGGGAGATTGTGGGCGCCGGATAATTGTTCTAAAGAAGAAGGGATTCTGGATGAACGTCGTCGGCACCCACGACCTCCGGGACGACCTGCCCCAGGTCCTGCGGGCCCAGGGGCTCCGGGTGACGCCGCAGCGCCTGGCCGTCCTAGCGGCGCTGCATGCCAGCACCGACCATATGAGCGCCGAGGAGGTGTACGACGAGGTCCGCCGGGAAATGCCAAGTGTTTCGCTGGCCACGGTTTACAATACGCTTGGCGAACTGAGAAGGCTTGGTCAGCTTCGTGATCTTCCGGTATCCGGGAAGGTCCGCTACGATCTGGTGGCCCGGGGCACCCACCACCACCTCGTATGCGAGAGCTGCCACCGGGTGGTGGACCTCGACGAGAGCGAGTTGCCCAGCCCGCACCTGCCGCCGGGGAAGGCAAAGGGCTTCAAAATTTTGACTGCGGAGATAATTTTCAGGAGTATCTGCCCGGAGTGTTGTGCAGGCGGCGTCGGCGTAGCCGGAGCGTCGGCAACAGATCGTGACAAAGCGGGAACCACCAGCGGGGCCGCTGCGTCGAATATGGAGTATCAGCAGTCCCACCCGACACCACCGCAGGAGATGAAGTGACCACCGAAGAGCATCCCTCCAGGAAGACTACGAAGACCACCAAGGCGCTCGCCTCCAAGCTGGCGTCTCTGGAGCTGGAGGCGCGCTGGCAGGATCTCGCCGAGTGCAAGGGCATGGACCCCACGCTGTTCTTCGGGCCGGAGCACGCCGAGACCGTGAAGGAGAAGCGGGACCGGGAGGACGCCGCCAAGGCGGTGTGCAACCGCTGCCCCGTGCGGGCGGAGTGCCTGGAGTACGCCCTCGACGCCCGGGAGGCCTACGGGATCTGGGGCGGCATGACCGAGCTGGAGCGCCGGGCACTCCTGCGTCGGCGGGCCAGCTGACCTGCTGACCCGGTAGACCGGCTCACCCCGTAGACCTGCTGTCCCCGTCGGGCCCCGTAACTTCGGGTCCGGCCCCGTAATTTCGGGTCCGGGTAGTCTGTCCCGGTGCGCTTCTACGACACCCTGGCGCGCGCGGTGCGGGACCTCGTCCCCCTCGAGCCCGGCCGGGTCACGATGTACACCTGCGGGCCGACCGTCTACCGCCCCGTCCACCTCGGCAACCTGCGCACGTTCCTGGCCGCCGACCTGGTCCGTCGGGCCCTGGCTCTGGAGGGGCTGGCCGTCCGCCAGGTGATGAACATCACCGACGTCGGGCACATGGCCGATGACTCCCAGGAGGGGCCGGGTGCCGACAAGATGCTCCTCGCCGCCGAGGACGAGGGCCTGGCGCCCGCCGAGATCGCCGCCAAGTACACGGCCGCCTTCCGGGCGGACGCCGAAGCGCTGCACCTGCTGCCGGCCGACGCCTATCCCCGGGCAACGGAGCACGTCGAGGCCATGGTGGCGCTGACCGCCGACCTGGTCCGGCGGGGCCATGCCTACGAAGCCGGCGGGATGGTGTACTACGACGTTGCCTCATTCCCGGGCTACGGGGCGCTCTCGCACAACACGGTGGACCGGCTCCACGCCGGGCACCGCACCGAGGGCGTCGATGCCCGGAAACACCACCACTACGACTTCACGCTCTGGCGGGCGGCCGGGCCCCGGCGCACCGTGCACTGGCCCAGCCCGTGGGGGCCGGGGTTCCCCGGCTGGCACATCGAGTGCTCAGCGATGAGCCTGCACCTGCTGGGCGACTGCTTCGACCTGCACACCGGCGGGGCCGATCTGGTCTTCCCCCACCACGAGTGCGAGATCGCCCAGTCCGAAGGAGCGGTGGGCCACCGGGTGGTGGGGGGCTGGTCACACGCCGCCCACCTGCTGGCGGACGGCCGGAAGATGGCGAAGTCGGCCGGCAACGTGGTGGGCCTGGGCGACGTGGTCGCCCGGGGGGCGGACCCGCTGGCGTTCCGCTACCTGTGCCTGCAGTCGCGCTACCGGGAGCCGGCCAACTTCACGTGGGAGGCGCTGGAGGGGGCCGACCGGGGGCTGCAGCGCTACCGGCGCCAGGTGGCCGAGTGGCGGGCGGCGGGCGGGGCGGAGTCGGCGGGCGCTGGTCTGTCCCCTGCCGGGCGGGACCTCGACACCCATTTCCGGGCCGCCATCGCCGACGACCTCAACACCCCGAGGGCGCTGACCGCGCTGGCCGGGCTGGCGGGCGCCCCGGTGGTTCCGGCCGAGCGGGCCCGGCTGGCGGCGGGCTGGGATGCGGTGCTGGGACTCGATCTGGACCGGGATGCGGTGCCGGGGGGCGACCTGCCGCCCGGGGCGGCCGAGCGCATCGCCGAGCGGGAGCAGGCCCGGGCAGGCAGGGACTTCGCCCGGGCGGACCGCCTGCGCCAGGAGCTGGCCAGCCTGGGGGTGGAGGTGACGGATACGCCCGAGGGCACCCGCTGGGCGGTGAGCCGCTAGGCCGGCCGAGGGCCGACGGCCGCGCGGACAGTCTGTGAGTGCTAGGGGGTGCTATATACGGGACTGAGCACTCACAGATTGCCTCGGGGTGGCGAGAAGCTGCCTAGGGCGGACAATTCGGCGCGCGCCGCGGTCAGTCGCTGAACTTGGGCTTGGGCTTAAACCTCTACCCTCACTGACCCTTGCTGTCTGGCAGTTCCTTGCCGATGTAGCGGGTCCGGACCCGGCCATCCTCGCGCCAGTAGGCGTACCAGTAGGGGCCGTGCGGGCAGCGGGTGCAGCCCGCCTTGCCGCACTTCACGGTCTGGCTGCGGAATCCCACCCGGCCCGGCCCTCGCCCGATGACCTCCTCGGGGCCGAGCGGGAGGTCGCCCCGCTGCACGAGCAGCCCGCGCACGAAGATCATGAGGCGGCGGAGGTCGTACTCGTCGAGGGCGCGGACCTGCTTGATGAGGCCCCGCTCGAGCGTCATGCGGGCGTACCGGGGGCTAGACGGCGTCGGCCCGGAAGATGTCCTCTCCGACGGCTTCCTGGGTGGAGGCCCGGCGGTCTTCCACCACCCACCCCCGGGGCGGGCGGAACCGGGAGACGTGCGGCGAGCACAGGTCGTAGCTGGCCGGGTCCGGAGGGTCGGGGAGGTCGTGGAGCCAGACCTGGCGGGTCTTGTAGTCGAACGCCAGGGTGGCGCAGGCGGGGCTGGTGCAGCCCGCGTGCGAACACAGGCGTAGCTGCGGCTCCTCCCGGAGAAAGAGATCCATCGATCAAGAACATAAATTACCGGGCTGTCAGTTTCAACGATTGGGTCCGAGCGGCCCGTCGGATCGCCATCTTACTCACCAGAACGTTGCCTAAGCCAATTTTGTAACTCGCCGGGGAGGACGGCTCCCGGGCAAAACAAGAGGGGCCACCTCGAGAGGCGCCCCTAATCGCTCCGACCTATTCACCTGGAAATAGAAGTGTTCCGCAGTAACCCTTGGGTCGCCCCTCGGATTTCTGCGGAACTTCACCATGGTATCCCCGGCCAGGCACCAATGTCAAGGGCCCGCCCGCATTTTCTTGGATTTTTCTTGCCCCGAGAATCGGCCAGGCGGAGGTGGGGGACAAAAGCCGCTCGCAGCACGGCTTTTGTTGCTTGCTTAGACGTCTAAGGGTCGAGCGGGGCCGCTTCCAGACCGACCGCCCACCGGGTTCGCATGCGGGGCCCTCGCCGGCCGGCTCCGGGTGGTCGGTGATGTCGTCGAGCCGGTCGGGGCGATTCGGTGGGAGTGCCGACCCGGAGCGGGTAGGGCGGTCCGGTTTGATAGCGTTCGCCCCCGGGCTGGGGGGGCCGATCGTAAGGAGGGTGGTCGCGATGTACGAAGGCATGATCGCCGAGACCGTGCGCATCACCGGCACCGGGGGCGATCTCATCGACGCCTACCTGGCCCGGCCGCTGGGGCCCGGGCCGGTGCCCGGGGTCATCGTCATCCACCACGCCCCGGGCTGGGACCAGGCCAGCAGGGAGATGACCCGCAAGTTCGCCGCCCACGGGTACGCCGCGGTCTGCCCGCACCTCTACCACCGGGAGGGGGCCGGGATGAGCCCGGAGGACGCGGCGGCCGCCGGTCGGGCCGCCGGCGGGGTACCCGACGAGCGCCTGCTGGGCGACGTCGGCGGGGCGCTGGCCCACCTCCGGGCCCTCCCCTATGCCAGCGGCAAGGTAGGGGTGATCGGGTTCTGTTCGGGCGGGCGGCAGACCTTCCTCACCGCCTGCACCCTGCCGGTGGACGCCGCCGTGGACTGCTACGGGGCCTGCGTGCTCAAACCACCTCCGCCCACCCTCCCGCTCAAGATGACGCCCTGCATCGACCGGGCGCCGGGGCTGTCCTGCCCCCTGCTCGGCCTCTTCGGCGAGGAGGACACGATGCCGTCGCCCGAGGAGACCGCCGCCATCGCCGCGGTGCTGGAGCGGGAGGGCAAGACGTTCGAGTTCCACACCTACCCGAACGCCGGGCACGGGTTCTTCGCCGTGGACCGGCCGATGTACCGCCAGGCGGCGGCCACCGACGGGTGGGCGAAGGTGTTCGGGTTCTTCGAGCGCTACCTGACGCGCAGCGAGGGAGCCTGACATGTGCACCTACCTCACCGACACACTGGCCGTCTCGGGCAGCGCCAAGGGCACCGAGGGCTGGTCGCCCCTCTCGCAGGCCGTCGTCTACTTCGACCATCCGGTCCATGCCCCGCACGAGCACACCCTCAACATCGACCTCACCGCCCCAGAGGGCGGCGCCCGCCGGGTGGCCGTGGAGTTGAGCGCCCGGTCGGCTCGGGCGCTGGCCGAGACGATCCTGGCGATGCTGGAGAGCCCGGAGGTGCGCCAGCTGGAGCGGTAGCTACAGCCGGCCGGGCGGGTCGTTCAGGCTCAGCATCGGGGTGGGCGGCGGGATGGTGTGGCCGCCTTCGGAGGGGATGACCCCGGTGCCGACGGCGAAGAACTCGATCACGTGGCTGCCCCATCCGTGGCTCTTCTCCTGCAGCTGCACCCCGACGATCCCCTGGGCCTGGATGGACTGGGCCTCGGCCTGCATGCGCTCCATCGCCAACTCCCGGGCCTCGTAGAGGGCCTGGGTGAAGTTGGGCATCTCCACGTTGCGCCCGGTCTGCTTCATCGTCTGCATCATCGACTGGTGCGCCACGTGGTAGACGCACGACCCCATCACCATGCCCACCGGCCGGTACCCGGTGTTCAGCAGCGTCCAGAAGTCCTGGCCGGACAGGTCGCTGGTGAACGGGCGCCCGTTCGGGGCCCGGTGCAGCACGCCCTCCCGGTGCTTCACAGCGGTGCCGATGGCGATGAACTCGGCCATGTGCTCGCCCCACTCGTAGCGCCCGATGTCGAGGCGCACCCCGACGATGCCGTCGGCCCCCAGCTGGTCGGCCTCCTCTTCCATCCGGGTCATCGCCAGCTCCCGGGCGCCGTACATCGCCTGGGAGAGCACGGTCAGCTCCTGGCTGGTCTTGTAGCCGGCGACCTGGATGCCGATGTGGTAGATCGAGCTACCCACGACCAGGCCGAGCGGATCGAAGCCCGCCTGGCGCACGAGCAGGAACTCGTTGACCGTGAGGTCGCTGGTGAACAGGCCCCCCCGGATCTGCTGGATGCGGGTGCGGGCCTCGGCGGGGACCCCTTCCAGGGACTGCGGGTCGTAGGTGCTCATGCGTGGCTCCTTTGATGGGAACTAGACGGAGAGGTCGAGGTTCGTCTTGACGGGCAGTGCCCCGGCGGCGCCGGAGGTCTCGATGATGGCGGTGCCCAGCACGTGCAGTTGGACGATGAGGTCGATGCGCTTGCTGCCGTTCTGGTCGATCTCCCGGGTGTGGACGTCCTGGCGGATCGACACCCCGACCACCCCGTGCGCCCCGAGTCGACGGGCCTGCTCGCCGAGGTGCCCGAAGGCCACTTCCCGGGCGGTGTAGAGGGCCTGGGTGAAGTCCGGGAGCTCGGCGTTGGCCGACCAGCTCCCCCAGCCCGAGGTCAGGTTCTGCGTGGCCCACTGCGGGACGACGTAGAACACCGTGGTGGCGCCCACCACCCCGACCGGGCGGAAGCCGGCGCTGAGGAGGTTGTAGACCTCCTGGCCGGAGAGGTCGGTCAGCACCGGTGACGGGCTGGGCTCAGCCGATCCGGTGCGCACCGCCGTGCCCACCGCCACCATCTCCACCGAGTTGGGGGCGAAGTCGTGGGCGCCCCAGGTGATGCGCACGCCGACGACGGCGTCGGCCCCGGCGTGCAGCGCCTCCTGCTGGAGGCGGGAGAGAGCCAGCCCGCGGGCCTGATTCCAGGCGTCGGAGAGCATCGTCAGCTCGTAGGCGCCCCGGCCGACGCCGAAGTACGAGCCGGGCATGCCCTGCCAGCCCACGTGGTACACGGAGCTGCCCATCACCTGCGAGACCGGGCGGAGGCCCACCCGAGCCAGGAGGGCGAACTCGGCCACCGACAGGTCGGAGGTGAAGAGGGTCTGGTTCCCCTGGCGCAGCTCGGCGAGGCGGGCCTGGGCTTTGGGCGGGATGCCGCCCTGCTCGAGGGCGGCGATGGCCGCCTGCACCTCGGCGGCGGCCACGGCGGGATCGACGGGCGGGAGGGACGGGGGCGCCGGGCGGGAGTCGGCGGCGTTCGGGCCGTCGTCGGCGCCACTGGACCCCCGGCGGTGGAAGAAACTCATGGGCGGCTCCTTGGGATGGGTGGGCGGAGCGGGATCAGGTCAGGAGGCGCTGCAGGGCGATCCGGGCCTCCTCGCTGGTGGCGGCCTGCGCCGCCATGTCCTGGGCGAGGGCGGTGACCCAGTCAGCCAGCGCCAGGCGGTCATTCTTCAGCACGATCCCCCGGACCGCCTTGGCCCGGGTGCAGTCCACGGTCCCGGACCCGTCGGAGTCGAGGGTGTAACGGCAGTCCCCCAGGGCGATGGCGATGCGGCGGACCACCTTGTCGTGCGAGAGCAGCTTGCGGGCGTGGCGCTCCACCTGCACATGGCCCGGCAGAGCGCCCTCGAGCTTGGTGGCCAGGGCCTCGACGTAGGTGTGGGTGTCGGCGTCATCGGCCCGCAAGGATGCCGCCACCATTTCGAAGTCGTCGGGCTGCCCGTCCATCGTCGCTCCTCTGGCTCCGTCGGCCCGACCAGTGTCCCAGACACCGGCAGTGCCCGCCGGGCTACGACCCCTTGAACACCGAGTCCGGGCAGAAGACGGTGCCCACCGGACCGTAGGGGTTGAGCGGGCCGGAGCAGTGGGCGCTCTTGGCGAAGCCGCTGGTCAGGGCGTCCTGGATGGCCAGGGATCCCTCGACGAACATCTGCGCGGCAAACAGGACCACGCACAGCCCGATCACCGCCCGGGCCCGCCCCCGCCCCCGCTGGCCGGCGAGCCACCGGGCGAGGGCGGCGAGGGCGACGGCGTCGGTGACGAAGAACACGGGCAGCCAGTCGGCGAAGTACCGGAAGGTCTCGCCCGGGAACATCATGAACAGGGCCAGAGCGCCGAGCGCCCCCACGAGCAGCACAGCGGCGGCCTCGAGAGCCGGGTCGGGCCCCCGCGCCCGCCGCCAGGTACGCGCCCTCCGGGCGATCATCACGAGAGCGATCACCAGCAGGAGGAAGCACAGTGGCAGGGCGTCCTCGACGCTGGTGGTGGGCTCCCAGACCGTTTCGCCGCGCCGGGCGGGCCAGAGCCGGAGGGGATGGTCCTGGGCCAGCCCGACGTAGGGCGAGCTGGAGTACAGCCGGAGGGCGTTGGGCTGCAGGTCCGACACCACCTTGGTGGGCAGAAGGGCCGGGTTCAAGCCGGCGAAGTGCTCGAAGGTGGCGATGCGTTTCGGGTTGCCTCCCAGCAGCAGCTGGTGGGCGTAGGGCGGCGACGTGTGACCGAATTTGGCGACATCCACCACCGATGGGGTGACCAGTGCCACCAGGGCACCCGCGAGGACGAGCACGCCCCAGGCCCGCCGGGAACGCAGGAAGAGCCAGGCACCCACCACCACCGTGGCGAAGAGGGCGGATGCACCTGAGGTGGGGCGGGCGTTCGTGGCCAGGATGTCGGCCGCCACGAGGACCACGATCGTTGCCGCCCGGGGCCGGGAGCGCAGGGCGATCGCCGCCCCCATGGCCACCGAGGCGAACGCCGCCCCCCAAAGGATGGCCTCCTCGTAGACCAGCGGCCGGGCAACCAACCAGAGCAGCGGGGAGGCCCCCAGGGCGGGGGCCGAGGCCGTGATGCCGACGACCCAGTTCGCCCGCCGGCTGAGTCCGGGGGCCCACAGCGCCACCAGCTGGCGGGAGATCCACCAGCCGCCGGCTGCCAGCACCAGGAAGCCGAGGTTGAAGTACAGGGATTCCCAACGCAGCCCTTTGGCGTGGGACCCCAGCAGGGCCACCACCGGCAGGCGCAGCAGGGTGGGCGTGATACCGAAATACCCGTAGCACTTGTGCCCCCGCATGAAGCACTCGAAGGTGAGGCTGCTGTAGGGCACGTCGAGGTGGCCGTGGAGCAACGAGATGGCCGCCACCGTGTAGTAGTGCTCCCGGTGGCCGATCCGGCTGGCCAGCGGGAACCCACCGTGGCCCACCCAGGCGTACAGGAGCCAGGAGGCCGCCGCCGTGAGGAGGAAGGCGGTGTCGAAGGGGTGGGCCGCGGCCCATGCCCGCAGGCCGATGCGCCCGGCGAGGCCCTCCCGGGGCGCGGTGGCCTCGGGATGGCTGCGCAGCGTGTCGATCGACCCCTCCGTTCCTCAGGCTTCGGACCGCCCGAGGCTACAACGTCGGCCCGCCCCTACAGGGTGCGCGGGTTCGGGCGCTCGGTGTCGATGCCGTAGCGCTCGATAGCCTCGGCCACCGTCTCGGGCTTCACGTCGCCGGCCTCCGCCAGGGCCGAGAGGGTGGCGACGACGATGTGTTCGGCATCGATCTCGAAGTGGCGGCGGAGGTTCTCCCGGGTGTCGCTGCGCCCGAAGCCGTCCGTGCCCAGGACCTCGTAGCGGCCAGGGATGAAGCGGGCGATCATGTCGGGCACTGCCTTGACCCAGTCACTGGCGGCGATGACCGGCCCCTCCGTCCCCTCGAGTGCCTGGGTGACGAAGGGGACCCGGCGGGCCTCGCCCGGGTGGAGCCGGTTCCAGCGCTCCGCTTCGAGAGCCTCCTCCCGGAGCAACTTGTAGCTGGTGACGCTCCAGACGTCGGCGGCGACGTCGTGGTCGGCGGCCAGCATCTGCTGCGCCCGCAGCACCTGGGTGGCCAGGATCGACCCGGAGCCCAGGAGCTGGGCCCGGTGCGTGCGCCCGCCTGCGGCGGGTGCCACCAGGTGGATCCCGGCCAGGATGCCCTCGTCGCTGCCCGCCGGCTTGGGCGGCATCACGTAGTTCTCGTTGTAGAGCGTCAGGTAGAAGAAGACGTCCTCCACCGGCTGGCCCGAGCCGAGCATCCGGCGCAGCCCATCCCGCACGATGACCGCGGTCTCGTAGGCGAACGCCGGGTCGTAGGCGCGGCAGTTGGGCACCGAGGCGGCGAGGAGGTGCGACTGGCCGTCCTCGTGTTGCAGGCCCTCCCCGTTGAGCGTCGTCCGCCCCGCCGTGCAGCCCAGGAGGAACCCCCGGCCCCGGGCGTCGCCGAAGGCCCAGATGAGGTCGCCGATGCGCTGGAAGCCAAACATCGAGTAGAAGAGGAAGAAGGGCACCATTGGCATGCCGTGGGTGGCGTAGGCGGTGCCCGCCGCCGTGGTGGACGCCATGGATCCCGCCTCGGTGATGCCCTCCTCCAGGATCTGCCCGGTGCGGGCCTCGGTGTAGGAGAGGAGCATGTTGGCGTCCACCGGCTCGTAGCGCTGGCCCTGGGAGGCATAGATCTTGAAGTCCTTGAAGAGGGACTCCATGCCGAAGGTGCGGGCCTCGTCCGGGATGATCGGCACCACGTGGCGGCCGAACTCCTTGTCCCGCATCAGATCCCGGAGCAGCCGGACGAATGCCATGGTGGTGGAGACCTCCTGGCTCCGGTCCACGGTGCCCGTGTCGAAGGCCTCGAAGACCTTGCCGTCGGGGACAGTGACGCTCACCTTGCGGACGCGGCGCTCGGGCACGAAGCCGCCCAGGGCCTTGCGCCGGTCCCGGAGGTAGACCACCTCGTCGGAGTCCACGCCCGGGTGGAAGAACGGGACCTCGCCGCCGGCGATCTTGCTGGGCGGGATCTCGACCTGGAGGCGCTCGGCGAAGCTGCGCAGCTCCTCCTCGGTCATCTTCTTGATCTGGTGCGTGGCGTTGCGGGCCTCGAACTCGGGGCCGAGGGCCCACCCCTTCACGGTCTTGGCCAGGATGACCGTCGGCGCATCGCGCACCTCGGTGGCCACCTTGTAGGCGGCGTACACCTTGCGGTAGTCGTGGCCGCCCCGGCGCAGGCGCCAGAGGTCGTCGTCCGAGAGGTGCTCCACCATCCGGCGCAGCCGGGGGTCGGGGCCGAAGAACCGCTCCCGGATGTAGGACGATCCCGCCTCCACCGAGTAGCTCTGGAACTCGCCGTCGAGCGTGGTGTTCATCTTGTTGACCAGCACACCCTCGGCGTCCCGGGCGAGCAGGTCGTCCCACTCCCGCCCCCAGATCACCTTGATCACCTGCCAGCCGGCGCCCCGGAACAGCGACTCCAGCTCCTGGATGATCTTCCCGTTGCCCCGCACCGGGCCGTCGAGGCGCTGCAGGTTGCAGTTGACGACGAAGATGAGGTTGTCCAGGCCCTCCTGGCCCGCCAGGTGCAGCGGGCCGGCGCTCTCGGGCTCGTCCATCTCGCCGTCGCCCAGGAACGCCCACACCCGCTGGCCGGAAGTGTCCTTGATGCCCCGGTGCAGCAGGTAGCGGTTGAAGCGGGCCTGGTAGATGGCGTTGATCCCGGTGAGGCCCATCGACACCGTCGGGAACTCCCAGAACGAGGGCATGAGGCGGGGGTGCGGGTAGGACGAGAGCCCGGGCTGCATGGCCTCCCGGCGGAAGTGCTCGAGCTGCTCCTCGGAGATCCGGCCCTCCAGGTACGCCCGGGCGTAGATCCCGGGGGCGGCGTGGCCCTGGAAGAAGATCTGGTCGCCGCCGCCCGGATGGTCCTTGCCCCGGAAGAAG
This sequence comes from Actinomycetota bacterium, assembly GCA_035765775.1. Taxonomy (NCBI): domain Bacteria; kingdom Bacillati; phylum Actinomycetota; species Actinomycetota bacterium. The sequence goes on from DASTWV010000059.1 coordinate 419,213, forward strand.
TGGTTGAAGCCCACCTCGTAGAGCCCGGCGGCAGAGGCGTAGGTGGCGAGGTGGCCGCCGATGCCGATGTGCAGCTTGTTGGCCCGCAGCACCATGACCGCGGCGTTCCAGCGGATGATGCGCCGGATCGACTGCTCCAGGCGCTCGTCGCCGGGGAAGTAGGGCTCCTGCTCGGGCGAGATGGTGTTGATGTAGTCGGTCTGCACCATCGACGGGATGCCGATCTGGCGCTGCTGGGCGAGGTAGAAGATGCGGTGGAGCAGGTACCGGGCGCGAGCACGGCCCTGGTGCTCCAGGACGTCGTTGAGGGCATTCAGCCACTCAGCGGTCTCATCGGGATACGGGTCGGGAAGCTGGTCCCGGAAGACGTCGTACACAAATCCTCCTACGAAGGCTGGCCGATGCCCCCTCCCGTCAATGTAGCGCCGAAGCGGCGCGGTGGGGGCGGATCAGGTTTCGGACCCATGCCCGGCCGGGCGGGCCGGCGGGGCGCAGCGGAGCCTGGCGGCACCGAGCTAAGCGGGCCTCAGGCGCCGTGGAGCTGCTTGCCCGCCAGGTGGAGCATCGTCTCCCCCACCGCCTCGGAGAGCGTCGGGTGCGGGTGCACCAGGGCGGCGACCTCGGCCGGGTAGGCCTCCCAGTTCACGATGAGCTGGGCTTCGGCGATCAGCTCGGTGACCCGGGGGCCGATCATGTGGACGCCCAGAACCCGGCCCCCCTTCTCGGCCACCGACTTCACGAACCCGGCGGGTTCACCCAGGATCGAGGCCTTCCCCGACGCCGCCCAGGCGTAGCGGGCCACTTCCACGTCGAAGCCGGCCGCCTTGGCCTGGGCCTCGGTGTAGCCCACCGAGGCCATCTCGGGCGACGAGTAGGTGCACCGGGGCACCCCCAGGTAGTCGACGAGGGCGGGGTCGGCCTGGCCGGCGATCTGCTCGGCGACGTGGATACCTTCGGCGAAGGCCACGTGGGCCAGCTGGAGATGGGGGATGGGGAGGCCGAGGGACGGCTGGGTGATGAGGTCCCCGATGGCCCAGACGCCGTCGACGCCGGTCCGGCACCAGTCGTCCACCACCACGTAGCCCCGCTCCAGGCGCACGCCCTGGTCCTCGTAGCCCAGGCCCTCGGACACCGGCCCCCGGCCGACCGCCACCAGGCACCGCTCGGCGGTGACGGACTTCTCCTGGCCGTCGGCTGCGGCGTAGGTGACCGTGGCGCCGGCGCTGGAGCTGGTGGCCCCGGTCACTTTGACCCCGGTGATGGAGGTGATGCCCCGCTTGCGGAACTGGCGGGTGAGCTCGGTCGAGACCTCCTCGTCCTCCCCCGGGGCCAGCCGGGGCAGGGCCTCGAGGATGGTGACGGTCGCCCCGAAGGAGCGGTACAGGCTGGCGAACTCCAGGCCGACGGCCCCCGCCCCGATGACGATCACCGATGCCGGGATGTCCTCGAGCTTCAGGGCGTGGTCGGAGCTGATGAAGGCGCCGCCGTCGAGAGGAATGGAGGGCAGCGAGCGGGCATAGGAGCCGCTCGCCAGCACGATGGCCCGGGCATGGAGGGCCTGCTTGCCGCCGGTCCCGTCGACCTCGATGGTGTCCGGGGCCACCAGGACGCCGGATCCGGCGACGGTGGTCACCTTGCGGGCCTTGATCACCGACTGCAGGCCCTTGTAGAGCTTGGTCACGACGGCCGACTGGTAGCCCAGCACCTTGCCCCAGTCCACCGCCGGCTCGGCCACCAGGACGCCGAAGTCGCCTGCCCGGCGGATGTTGTCCACCAGCTCGGCGGAGTGCAGCAGGGCCTTTGTCGGGATGCAGCCCCGGTGCAGGCAGGTGCCACCCACCTTGTCCCGCTCGACCATCGCCACGCTCAGGCCGAGCTGGGCGGCCCGTAGGGCGCAGGCATAGCCGGCGTTGCCGCCGCCCAGAATCGCCACGTCGAGGGGTTCGCTCACCGTTGTCCGCTCCGCCTCCCGGCGAGCCTGCCGCTCGCCTCTCGACCCCACTCTACCGGCCGGGCAGACCGCCCCGGCCGTAGCATTCGGGGGTGGGCGTGCTCGAAGTGCCGGTCAAGCGCACCGCGGCCCGGCCGCCGGTGCCCGCCTGGGAGCTGGTTGCGGGGGTGGGCGTCTTCGCCGTCGCCGCGCTGGCGCTGGCGCTCACCCGCATCCACCTCGCCCACTACCCGGTGGACATGGCGGTCTACCGGGAGGCGGGCCGGGTGGTCCTGCACCACCGGGACCCCTACGCCCCCTCATTCGGCCAGGACCTGCGGGTGCCGTTGCCCTTCACGTACCCGCCGTTCGGGGCCCTGGTGGCCGTGCCCCTGGCGCTGCTCCGCCCGGACCCTGCGCTCGACGTCTGGACCGCCCTGTCGTTGGCGGTGCTCTTCGGCGTGGCGTGGATCGCCTTCCGGCCGGCCGCCGAGCGCCTCCCCCGCCTGCGGGGCCTGGCCATCGGGGCGGTGGCTGCGGTCATCGTGTTCACCATCCCGGTGGCCCAGACGATCGCCTTCGGGCAGGTCAACCTGCCCCTGGTGCTTGCGTGCCTGTACGACTGCACCCGGACCGGCCGGCGGCGGGGCGTCCTGGTGGGGATCGCCGCCGCGGTCAAGCTCACCCCGGGCCTGTTCATCGTCTACTTCGCCGCCACCCGCCAGTGGGCGGCGGCGCTGCGCGCAGCGGTCACCGCGGTGGTGTGCGAGCTCCTGGCGGCCGCGGTGCTGCCTGGCCCCTCCCGGGAATATTGGTTCCACCTGATCTGGGACTCCAAGCGGCCGGGCGACCCGAGCTTCTACACCAACCAGTCCCTGCTCGGTGCCTTCGACCGGCTGCACCTGCCGATCGCCCTCTGGCTGGCGGTGGCCCTGGCCGTGGCGGGCTACGGGCTCTGGCGGGCGACGGCCGCCCACCGGGCAGGCCAGGAACTGGCGGCGGTCGCCTTGGTGGGGCTCACGATCCTGCTGATCTCGCCGATCTCCTGGGAGCACCACGGCGTGTGGTTGGTCATCGCCTTCGGGGTGCTGGCGGCGTGGGCGACGACGCCAGCTGAAGCGGTGGCGGCCCTGGCGGTGGTGGTGGCGTTCCTGATCCCGCTGCCGCTCATCGGCTCCCACCTGGCCGCCGCCCACCGGCCGGCGGTCCTGGTGGACGTGGTGACGAACGGGTTCACGCTGGCCTGGGGGGCGCTGCTCCTGGCCTTGCCCGCACCCCGCTCGGCCAGTCGCCCGATTGGTAGGCTGGAACGGTAAGGAGAAGGCCTATGGGACCGACGGACGCCGGTGCGGACCTCCAGAAGCTCCTTGCCGATCTCGCCGCCAAGGGGTGGAAGCCCGCCCAGGTGGAGGCGGCCCGGGAGCGGTGGGAGGACGTGTGCCACGACCCCATGCGCCGGGGCCGGGGTGGCCGTGGCCTTCCGGAGAACGAGCCCGCGCCCGCGGGGCCTGCGCCCTTGAGCCCCATCAAGCCCGACGCCCAGGAACTCATCAGCCGCACGGTGAGCTGGCCGGCCGACGGCGTCGAGGGGCAGCCGCCGACGAACTGAGCAACAACCGCACTGGCGTCTGGTCCCCAGGTGGAGAGGTAGCCATCAGCGCCCCGCTGGACGTCGTCGAGACGCACATCTCCCGGTTGTTCTTCGTCGACGACCGCGTCTACAAGCTCAAGAAGCCGATCGTCACCGGCTTCGTCGACTTCTCTTCCGAGGAGGCGCGGCGGCGGGCCTGCGAGCGGGAAGTCGAGCTCAACCGCCGGCTAGCCCCCGACGTCTACCTTGGGCTTGCCACAGTGCTCGGGCCCGACGGCGCTACCTGTGAGCACCTGGTCGTGATGCGCCGGCTACCGGGCGATCGGCGCCTGTCCAGCCGGGTGACCAACGGCGAGGATGTCCGTGGCGATCTCAATCAGATCGCCGCCGCCCTCGCCCGCTTCCACAGTCAGGCCGCCACGTCGGAGGAGATCTCGCGCAGCGGCGAGGCAGGAGCAGTGCTGGGCCGGTGGCGGGCAAACACGGACGAGATGCTCGCGCTCGCCCCCGAGGTCTTGGATCGCCGAGCCGTGGGTCGCCTGGACGTGCTGGCTGCCCGGTACATCGCCGGGCGCCACGCGCTGTTTGCGGCCCGCGCCGCCTCCGGGAAGGTGCGCGACGGCCACGGCGACCTACTCGCCGACGACATCTTCTGCCTCGACGACGGACCGAGGATCATCGACTGCTTGGAGTTCGATGACCGCCTGCGCTACGCCGACGTGATGGAAGATGTTGCCTTCTTGGCCATGGACCTCGAGCGACTGGGATCGCCGCAGCTGGCCGAGGCCTTCCTCTCCGCCTACCAGCGGGCCGCAGCGGATACGCCGCCGCCCACCCTCCAACACCTGTACATCGCCTACCGGGCGCAGGTCCGGGCCAAAGTCGCCGCCATCCGGGCGGGCCAGGGACTCGGAGGGGCGGAAGAAGCGAGCCGGCTGCTGGATCAGGCCACAGAGCACCTCCAGGCCGCCCAGGTGCGCATGGTGCTCGTGGGCGGGGCGCCGGGCGTCGGCAAGTCGGTACTGTCGGCGGCACTCGGCCAACGCCTGGGGTGGACCGTCCTGCGAAGCGATGCGCTCCGCCAGGAGGTCATCGGGCCACCCGTGCCGGCCGGCTACGGCGAAGGGCGCTACCAGCCAGCGGCGATCGAGGCGGTGTACGCCGAGCTGCTGCACCGCTCCCGCGCTGCGCTGGCGATGGGTGAGCCCGTCATCCTCGACGCCAGCTGGCGCCGGCAGGCGCATCGCGACGCTGCCGGCAGGATCGCTGCGGAGACCTCCAGTGATCTGGTGGAGCTACGGTGCGTAGCCCCCTCCGAGCTGGTGGCCCGCCGGCTGGATCAGCGGTCCGCGAGCGGGCGGGACCTTTCGGAGGCAACGCCCCAGGTTGCCAGGCAGATCGCGGCGGGCACCGATCCGTGGCCGGCGGCCATCGACGTCGACACGACTGGCACCCCCGAGTCCGGCCTGGAGCACGTGCTCAAGATCCTGGGCCTCCAGCGAGCCGGCAGGCCCTGAGCCTCCGGGCCATCCGGCCCTACCGGCGGGCAGCGCCGCAGCGGATGCTCGTCGCATGGAACGAACACCGTACCCCGCCCCGGGCACGGTCGAGCCCGGCACCACCGGCGCCCGGACTGCCCCCGGCTTTCCCGCCGCGGCCCCCTTCCGATGAGCGCGAGCCGGCCACACCCCAGCGGCCGGATGGGGGTCACGCTGGTAGGGCTCGAACTGGGCACCGGCCTGGCGGTCCTGGTCGGCGGTGGCTTCACCTTCACGGCGCTCTGGCAGGGGCACGGGGGCCGGTTCGCCGAGATGCTTTCCCTTGCCGCCGGGATCGGCATCGTCGCCTTCGAAGGGGCCGAGATGGCCTGGATAGGCTTCCAGCCGCTGCAGGCACTGTTCGCCGGCGTGGGGGTGGCCGTCGCACTCTTGGCCGTGAGCGGCCGGCGCCAGCGCCGGAGGCTGCACCGGGTCGGCGCGACCTAAGCTGAGCCGGGGGAGCCATGCATGGCGTACTTGGTGATGGTCGCGGTGGTCTTCGGCATCAACCTGCTGCCCGCCTTCGGGCCGCCCACCTGGTCGGTCCTTGCCACCTACCGGCTGACCAGCCACCTCAACGGGGTCGCGCTCGTAGTCCTCGGAGCTGGTGCTGCCGCCTCCGGGCGGCTGGTGCTGGCCCTGGCCACCCGCCGGCTCCGCCCGCGCCTCGGCGGCAAACGGCTGAAGAACCTGCAGGCGGCAAGCAGCTACCTGACCGCCAGCCGGCGCCGCTCGGTGGTCGGCCTGGTTCTGTTCGCCCTGTCGCCGATCCCGTCGGCCCAGCTCTTCGAAGCGGCGGGCCTGCTGGATGTGCGGCTCGGGCCGGCGTTGGGTGTGTTCTTTGCCGGGCGCCTGGTCAGCTACTCGCTCTACGTGGGCGGCGCCTCCGCCCTGCGCGGCACGGCCCTCGGCGACGTGACGGCCGGCTTGCTCACCGGCGGGTGGGGTATCGCTGCCCAGGTCGTCCTCCTGCTGGGCGTCGCGGCCCTGGTTCAGATCAACCTTGGGAAGCTGATCCAGCGCTGGGAACGCTCCCGCCGGCGCTCCCCCAGCCGGTAGCATTCCGGAACCCGGGAAGAAGGTGCGCGCCCACGCCGCGCCCGCTCTATTTAGATCGACCGCTCTGGGACTGCGGAGCTGGCAGGTCGAGGCGCCAGAACGCGAGCGCCTTTGCGGCGCCGGTCGCGCACGGCGAGGGCCTCCGGATCGGCTTTGCCGTGGCGACCGGCACTGAGCGCCCGCAGGGCATTGGCGATCACCGCCACGTCGATGCCTTCCTGCAGGAACGCACCCACCACCGGCGCCAGGTACCCAGCGCCGGCGAAGCCCATGGCGACCAGCGACAGCGCCATCCCGGCCAGCACGCTCTGGCGGGCAATGCGGCACGAGCGGCGGGCGATCAGCAGGGCCTCGACCACACGGCCCAGCCGGTCGACCATGATCACCACGTCGGCCGCTTCGGAGTGAGCCGCCGCCCCCCGAGCGCCCATCGCGATGCCGACGTCGGCGGCGGCCAGAGCGGCGGCGTCGTTCAGCCCGTCGCCGACCATAAGCACCGGGCCACCCCGGCGAGCCGCCCCAACCGCCTCCAGCTTGCCCTCGGGCGAACATCCCGCCCGCACCGAGTCGGCACCCACCGCCGCCCCGATGCGCTCCGATACCCCCGGGCTGTCGCCGGTAAGGATGGTCACCGACCTGATGCCGGCGTGACGGAGAGCGCGGATGGTCGCCGCGGCGTCGGCCCGGAGCGGGTCCTCCAGGACCAGCAGCGCAGACGAGCCAGCTGCCGCCACGCAGACCTCGGAGAGGCCTTCGGCCGTCACCGAGGCGTGAAGCGCCTCCAGGCCGGCCGGGACGCCGCCGGGGAAGACGACCGCCGGCGAGCCGACCCGTACCGAGCGATCGCCAACGGTGCCCACGATGCCCTGGCCTGGGATCTCGCGGACGCCGGTGGGCTCAGCTAGCGTCGCCCCGGCAGCGCGGGCGGCGGCAACGATGGCTTCGGCAAACACGTGGGCCGATGCCTGCTCGAGGGAGGCCGCGAGCGCCACCAGCTCCCCCTCCGGCACGTCTCCCACCGCCTGGACGGCAGTGACCACCGGCTTGCCGGCGGTGATGGTGCCGGTCTTGTCGATCAGGAGTTGGCGGACCCCATCGAGGCCCTCGAGCGCGACCCCGTCCTTGATGATGATCCCCCGTCGAGCCGCCCGGGACATGCCCGCCTCGAAGGCGATCGGCGCGGCAAGGATCAACGGGCACGGGGTCGCTACGACCAGCACAGCAAGGGCGCGCAGCGCCTCGCCCGTGATAATCCAGGCCGCCCCGGCCGCGGCCAGCGCCAGCGGCACGAACACGACGGCGTAGCGGTCGGCGAGCCGGACGAAAGGGGCCTTGGCCGACTCCGCCTGCTGAACCAGGCGCACAATCCCGGCGTAGGTGCTCTGCTCGGAGGTCGCGGTGGCCACCAGGTCAAACGGCGACCCGGCGTTGGCCGTCCCGCTCCGGACGTCGGCACCCCTGCGGTACTCCACCGGTCGGGCCTCACCGGTCAGGGCGGACTCGTCGACGATGGCGAGCTCGGCATCCACCTGCCCGTCCACCGGGACCACCTCGCCGGATCGCACCAGGAGGCGATCGCCCGGGACCACCTCGTTCAGGGGCCGGACCGCGAGTTCGGCACCTTCATGGCGCTGGACCGTCGTCGGGGCCCGCTGCAGCAGTGCCGAGAGCTCCCGCCGGGCGCGCCGGGAAGCCGCCTCCTCCAGCGCCAGCCCGCCCGAGAGCATGAGCGCCACGACGGCGGCAGCCAACTCCTCATGGACCGCCAGGCCCCCGACCATCGCCGCAATGGCGATGAGGTCGACGCCAAGCTGGCGGCGGGCCAGCTTGCGCAGCAGCGACACCGTCACCGGCGCCAGGACCACCACGGTGGAAAGCGCCCAGATGATCCGGCTCGCCGCCGGGCGGGCCGGCCAGGCCAGGGCACCGGCGACCAGCCCGACGAGGGCGGCCCCAGCCGTCAGGCGGGGCGCCACAGCCCGCCATCGCCGGGCCCAGCCCGCTGGCTCCCGCTCTCCATGCCCGCCCACCACGTTGCCTAGGTCTCCGGGGTCCGGCGACCGGTGAGCTCGTCGCTCCCGCGGGCGCCGCAGAGCGGCCGGCTCTTATCGACCTCCACCACCGCCACCGGAGTTCCTCCGGGCAGCCGGCCGAGCATCGACTCGGCGGCGGTGTAGAACACAACCAGCTCGCGATCGCGATCGGGCAGGTAGTAGACCGGGCGGATCTGCGCGCCGCCGTCCTCGGTCGGGCTGTTCCCAGTCGTTTCCCTCGTTGGGGACTTTCTCCTGCCTGGGACCGGCGATTTCACCCATCGAGCATGCGCCTCGGAACCGGGGCTGGGTCAGTGCCGCCCGGCCTGCTCGCACTGGTCCACATGGGCTCCCTGTACCCCTGCCGGGAGGAAGGAGTTCCAACGTAGAAACCTGGGTCGTGCAGCCGGCCCGCCAGCCGAGCTACGTGACCTGGAAGGTCACAAAGTCCCATCCCGTGGCCGGGCCCGGGTCCGGCTCGGCGATGTCGGCGGTCTGCACCGCACCGGTGCCGTCGGTCGCCCGCACCATGACCCTCGCCGGCCCCCGGGGGGCGGTGATGCCGATCGCCCACATCCGCCAGGTCACCGGCGACAGCTCCCGCTTCAGCAGGGCGGCGTGCCAGGTGGCGCCGCTGTCGTAGGACACCTCCACCTTGGAGATCCCCTTGTCCCCGGCCCAGGCGATGCCCGCCAGAGAGGAGGCCTGCCCCACCCTCGACCCGCCCTGGGGGACGTCGATCCGGGACTGCGTCACCATGACCGCCTGCTCGTCCCAGCCCCGCACCTCCCAGTAGCCGTTGTAGTGCTTGGTCACCGCCTCGACCGACTGCACCCACTTGGGCTGCTTCATGCCGTAGAGGCCCGGGATGATGATGCGCACCGGGAAGCCGTGCTCGATGGGGAGCTGCTCGCCGTTCATGCCGAAGACCACCAGCGAGTCGGGCTGCATGGCGCGGGACAGAGGGACGGAGTCGCTGAAGCCATCGGCGGCCTTGGACACGATCTCCACCACACCTGGCTTCAGGCCCGCCCGGTTGAGGACATCGCTGAAGCGCACGCCCCGCCAGATGGCGGTGCCCACCAGGTCGCCGCCCACCTCGTTGGAGATGCACGACAGGGTGTGCGCCACCTCCACCACCTCGAACTCGGTCTGGAGCTGGTGGAAGGTGAGCACGAAGGGGCCGTTCACCGCCCCGCCCACGGTGAGCGTCCAGGTGTTGGCGTCCAGCGAGGGCTTGATGAAGTCGATGTCGACGTTGTAGAAGTCGCCGTTCGCCGTGATCTCGGGGGTGAGGCCGGCGACGGCGGGGAAGTTGGGGTCCGGTCCCGGGTTCACGAAGGGCTGGGCGGCCGGCACGATGGTCACCTTGGCGGTGCGCTTGAACAGCGCCTTCACCAGGGCGCCGCCGCCCAGGAGCACCACGCCCGCCGCCACCGCCCCCCGGCCGAGGAAGCTGCGTCGGGACCGGCGGATGGCGTCGAGGGGCGACTCCTCGCCCTTGATCTCCGGATCCAGCACGGTAAGGAATCCGGTGCCACACGCCAGCCGGGCGTACAGGTAGGCGGCGAAGAGGTAGACCACGAAGGCGTACCAGGACGACCCTTCGTCGCCCGCCAGGGCCAGGATCGAGGCGGCGGCGAAGAGGGCGCCGCCCAGGGCGATCCCCCACCGCGCCCGCCGGGGCGGGCTGGTGACGGGGGCGAACAGGGTGGCCAGGTAGCCGGCAACCGCCAGCAGGGCGAGGTGGATCCCGAGGTACAGCAGGCGTTGCGCCCAGTGCTGCAGGCCCCGGATGGCCACTTGGTCCAGCTTGCCGGGCGCCAGGGTCCGCAGGACGTCCTGGATGATGGCGGGCGGGTAGGGGACGGCGCCCAGCAGTCGCCGGACGACGTAGGTCAGGGCCAGGGCGAGGGCCATGCCACCGGCCCCGAGGCCGAAGCGGACCCAACGCTCGGACCGCAGGGGACGCAGTTTGGGCGCCCGGCGAGGGGGCAGGATGGGCACCCTCCCGGCGGGCGCCGTGGGCTGCTTCATGGCCTGCGGCTCTCGCCTACCTCCCCAGACTCTCCCGGAGCTCCCGCGCGCTTGGTAGCGCAGGGCCGGACACGCTTCCCGCCAGCTCGCCCACTACCCCAACAGTCCTCCTGCCCGCCTCATCCGTTACAGCGACGCGGTCCCCTATGCCAACGCTGGTGCGCACCAACGCGATCCCGAATCCGGGATCCTGCCCTGGTGGCGTGACACTGCTGACCCGGCCGGCTTCCTCATCGCCGGCTGTGACCACCCCGCGACGGGCCGGCCCGTCGAAGGCCAGGTGGCGCAGCCGGCGCTTTATCCGGCCCCGCTGGGTCATGGCCACCGCCTCCTGGCCGAGGTAGCAGCCCTTGGCGAAGTGGACCGCCCGCTCCAGTGCGGCCTCCTGCGGGAGGAGGCCCTCGTCGATGTCCACCTGGTCGCGGGCGACGCCGCATTCCACCCGGAGGGCGTCGTAGTCCTCCAGCGTGGCGGGCGACGCTCCGGCGCCGAGAAGCGACGCCAGGATGGCGGCCAACTCCTCCCGGGGACCGAGAACGTCGAGGCCGGGGGCCGGGCGCAGCGTGCGCGCGACGACAACCGGTCCGACGGCGACACTGTCGTGCTCCTCACCTCCAGGCTGCCCATCCAGCAATACGGGGAAGACGGCCGCACAGATTGCTCCGGCCTGCGGCCCCACCACAGAGAGCACGCCGGTGGTGGCCGTGATGTCGCGGATCTCGACCCGGGTGGCGAACCTCCGACCCTCGAAGAACTGGCGCAGGCCCTCGCCCAGCCCGGGTTCGCCGTCGGCCAGCAGCCGGTCGCCGGAGTGCAGCAGGCGCAGCAGGGCGGTCACCTTGCCGTGCGGCGTGAGCAGCAGGGCCTCGAGGCCCGTGCCCTCGGGCAGGCCGACGAGCTGGTTGGAGAGCAGCTGGTCGCAGAACCAGAGGGCCTGGTCGCCGGTGAACTCCAGCACGCTGCGCCCCGTGCGGTCGACGACCCCCGCCGCCGCAAACGCCTGATCCGCCATGCGCCCATGGTAGCCACCACCCGCGGGCGGGGGTCTCCCCCCGCTCGCGCAGGGGGGTGGGCACGATTGTGACGCCACCCGACGCCACCGTAAGGTCGGACGCGAAGGAACCGGACTGAGAAGAAGGGGGGCGGTTGCGTGAGAGAGACAGCGGAGCCTCGGCGGAGCGCAAGAAAGATAGCGGAGCCTCGGCGGAGCGCAGGGGTTCGATCCATCGTGGTCTGCGCGGCGCTGGTTCTGGCGGCGTCCGCCTGCAGCAAGAGCACCACCAGCGGTACGGCATCACCGGGGGCGTCGGGGAGCTCCTCGCCCCAGGGCTTGGCGATCTCGGTGGACAACCGGAACCCGGCGGCCAACGAGGCGTTCCTCAGCTACTTCCCGGCCACGGCCACCGTGCGCCCGGGCGCGACGCTCACCTTCAACCTGGTGGACTCGGGTGAGCCCCACACGGTGACCTTCGGCACCCTGGCCGACGCCGCGGTGAATGCCTACAACCAGAACCAGAATTCGGCCACCTCGATGGCCACCGACGCCGCGCTGCCCCAGTTGCTGCCCCAGGGACCGGGCGATGCCATCCCGTCGGCGGGGCTCCCGTGCGCCATCACCACCGGCAGCGTGCCGACGGCCACCGCCTGCACGGCGGCGCAGCAGACCCTGTCGCCGTTCGCCGGCACGGAGGCCTACTACAACAGCGGCTGGCTTGCGGCCGGCAAGCCGTTCACCCTCACGCTGTCGTCCAGCATCAAGCCGGGCTCGTACCACTACCTCTGCCTGCTGCACCGGGAGTCGATGCAGGGCACGATCATCGTGGCGGGGCCCTCGGACACCGTGCCCCCGGCGGCCACGCAGGAGGCGGCCGGCCAGTCACAGCTCCAGCAGGAGATCGCCGCCCTGGCGCCGGCCGAGACCGGCCTGGCCAAGGGGTCCATCGCACCGTTCGTCCCCACCGGGCCGGACAAGGTCGTGGCCGGCGGGGGGACGCAGGCCTCCAACGACCTCATCACCGAGTTCGGGCCGAAGACCGTGACCACGACCGTGGGCGGCAGCATCACCTGGTACATCTTCGGGCCGCACACCGTCTCGTTCGCCGCACCGCCGTCCGCCTACGGGATCCGGGTGGGCGACACCCAGCACATCAACCCCCAGGCCGCGCTCCCGCAGGGAGGCCCGGGACAGACCGGCCCGCCCGGGGGGCCGGACCCGAACGCCGCACCCGGCATCGGGGAGATGATCAACGGCGGGACCTTCGACGGGTCGACGTTCAAGAGCAGCGGGAGCATCATCTCCTTCCCGCCCAAGCTGACCGCCTACACGTTGAAGTTCTCCAAGGCGGGCACCTACCCGTACGCCTGCCTGATCCACCCGGGCATGGCGGGGACGGTGGTCGTCCAGTAGGCGCTAGTCGTGGTGGTGGTGGTGGGCCCCCTTGATCCCGCGGTCCTCGTCGTGCACGTGGGGGGAATGTGCATGGCGGTGGTCCGGGGGGTCCGCCCCTCCGCCCGCGTCATCTGATCGTTGCGCAGGGGCGAAGTGGTGTGCGGTCGCCCCGTGGTCGCCTCCGGGGGCCGGCGGCCACGGGTCGAAGTGCACCACGACCCGGGCGATACCGGGCACCTCGTGGGCGATGGCGTGGCGCACCTGCTCGCCCACGTCGTGGGCCGAGCGCAGCGGGGCGTCGCCGTCCACGCCGATGTGCAGCTGCACCATCAATGACCGCCCGGCCCACCGGGCGGCAACGTCGTGCACGTCGTGCACCCCTTCCACCGCCTGGGCAGCGGCGAGGATCTGGCCCTGCAGCGCCGGATCGACGGCATCCACCACCCGGCCGATGGCCGAGCGGGCGGCGCCGACCGTGACCCAGGCGATCACCACGGTGATGCCGGCGGCGGCGATCGGGTCGGCCTTCGGGTAGCCCATCGCCACCCCCAGCAGCCCGACCAGCGCCGCCCCGGAGACGAAGCCGTCCACCCGGGAGTGGATCCCATCGGCCTCCAAGGCCACCGAGTGGATGCGCCTTCCCACGCGCAGCTTGTACTCGGCGACGGCCTCGTTACCGATGATGCCGACGGCGGCAGCAGCCACCGAAGCACCCAAAGCGGCGATGTGCCGGGCGTGGAACATGGCGTGGTAGGACTGGTACCCGGCTACCAGGGCGCTCACCGCGATGATGAGCACCACGCCGGCGCCCGCCAGGTCCTCGAAGCGCTCGTAGCCGAAGGTGTAGCGGGAGTCGGCCGCCCGCCGGGAGGCGAGGAAGGCCAGCCAGAGCGCCACCGTCGTAAGGACGTCGCCCAGGTTGTGCAGCCCGTCGGCCAGCAGCGCCACCGAATGGCCGATCCCGGCGATGGCGAACTCCACGGTGGCGGTCAGCGCCAGCCCGGCGCTGGCAATCTTGACCGCCCGCAGGCCGTCGGCCGAGTCCCACGTCACCCGGTCGGTCACCGCATGGTCGTGGTGGTGGCCGTGGCCATGACCCATCTGCCTGGCTCCCCTCGTCTGTGCCCTCTCTGGACCGAGGATAGGTGAGGTTGCATCGGGCGGCAGCGAACGGGTACCGTGGCAGCCGCCTCGGCCTGTGGCGGACGCGCCGCGGCGCGCGCCGCCCGGGGAGGATCCCAGCACCCACGAAGAGCTCGGTAGGGGGGAAACTACTGCCATGTCGCTACACGGAAGCCAGGGCCCGTCACAGGAGAAGAAGTCCAAGAGGCCGAGCCTCGGCGGCGGTTTCCGTCCCGCGGGCGGGGGCGGCGCAAGCGGGGGCGGTGGCCCGTCCCGGCCCACCCCGAGCAGCCCATCGGCGTCGCCCCCACCGTCGTCCGGCACCGGGGTGAAGTTCAGCCCCTTCGGGGGCGGTTCGGGTGCTGCCGGAGGCAACCCCCTCGGCAAGCTCTGGGGGTCGGAGCCCACCGGGCCCGGGATGACCGAGAACTGGTCCGATGCCACCCGGCTCGGCGTGGCCGTCCTGGCCTTCGTCCTCATTGCCGGAGCGTTGGCCGCTCTGATCTTCGGGATCGCCAAGGGCGGCAACAAGCACGCCGTGACCCAGACCAACACCGCACCGAACGTACTGACGCCCTTCAACCCGCCCACCACCCAGAGCGGGTCGAACACCGACATGCCCATCACCTTCACCGACGGCACCACGGGCGACCTGCTCTACGACCCCAGCCTCAACCTCTCCGCCCTCGGCGTGGAGTTGATGGACGGCGGGCAGATGGGCAACTTCGGGCGGGCCGGTGGCCAGTTCGAAATCGACCACGGGGGCGCCAGCTTCCTGCAGACCGAGGCGGCCGCCGGCCCCGGGGTCACGTCGGTCCCCGGACCGGCGAACTCGCCGGTGCCGGTCGAGCCGGCGAGCCGGGCTGAGGGCAACAACACCGGCAACTTCCTGGACTTCAAGTTCGGCGACTGGCGGGTCGGGGTCTGGGAGGGCACCGGCAGCGACCACATGTCGCAGTCCGACGACGCCCAGTGGGCGGCGAACCTCAGCGGCCAGGTCACCCCCTCGGGCTGGCTCATCCTGACCGGCAACGGCCCCGTGCAGCTGACCCAGTACGGGACGGGCGGGGGGCCGTCGGTGGTCATCGGCGACATCGCCTCCAAGGGCATGCTCATCACTCCGGGTGCCTGCGTCACCCCGGCCGGGAGGGGTGTGGTCCAGAACAACGCCGGGCAGCCGGTGCGCATCAACCAGGAGGCGGGCAGCGTGTACGAGGGCTACATGTGCCTGGGCAGCAACCTGTCGGCCGACATCTACGGGCCGAGCGACTTCGTGAACACGGCGACCAACACGCTCCAGTTCACCAACGTGAAGCCCGGCCCGGCCCGGCCCAAGCCGAGCGGGAGCTAACCGACCGGGTTTCCGGGAAGCTGGGCCAGTCCTCCGCCGTACGCCTGCCCGCGGCCGCTTGCGCCGGTCTTCCAGAGTGCGCAACTGGGCGGCGTACGCCGACGAGCCGTTCAATCCAGCTCGTCGCGGTGCTCTTGCTCGCCGTGGCGATGCCCTCGTGCGTTGCCCCGTCCCATGCCCACGACCGGAGGCCGGCACCCACCCGGACCAGCAGCCCGGCGCCGCCCTCCCCGCCCTCCCCCAGCCCCTCCCAGCCCCTGGTCGGGTGGACCGGGCCGGTCGAGCACATGTTCTTCCACACGCTGGTCATCCGGCCGGAGCTGGCGTTCACCTCCGACAGTCTCGGCCAGGGCTTCCGGAACTACTTCGTCACCTTGGGTGAGTTCCGGGCCATCCTGGACCAGCTCTATGCCAGCGGCTGGACCCTCGTGGACATCCACCGGGCGGTCACCGGGACGGTGGAGGTCCCACCCGGGCGCAAGCCGCTGGTGCTCTCGGAAGACGACGTCAACTACTACGACTACTCGAGGCCGAGGGGCCTGGGCTGGCGCCTGGTCCTCGACCCCGCCGGGGACGTGAAGGTCGAGGTGCGGGACGACCGGGGCACGCGGGTCACCGACGATGACCTCATCCCGATCGTGGACGAATTCGTGGCCTCGCATCCCCTCTTCTCGCCCGACGGCGCCAAGGGGGTGCTGGCCCTCACCGGCTACGAGGGGGTGTTCGGCGAGCGGGTGAACGACCCGGCCGGGCCGGACGACGCGGCCAGCGTGGCCCGCGCCACCGCCGTTGCCAACCGGCTGCGGGCGACCGGCTGGACGTTCGCCAGCCACAGCTGCGGCCACATCGACCTGACGAAGGAGACCCTTGCGGGCGCGACCCGCGACACCCAGCGCTGGCTGACCGAGGCCACCCCGGTCATCGGCCCCACCGACATGTACGTGTACCCCTTCGGAGCCACCGCCACATCGACGGCATCGCGTTTGCGCAACAGGCCAAGGGCCTGGCCCCGTTCTTCACCGTGGCCCGCGTGATCGACCGGGCCGCCCGGGCGCAGGGGGGCCACCCGGGCCCGCTGCCCACCTCCAGCCCGCCGCTGGAGGGTCAGGCGCCGGCGGCGGTACGCAGGGCCCCGGCGTAGGCGGGGCCGATGCCCCCACCTTCGTGCTTGAAGTAGCAGTAGACGTCGGAGCCTCCGGCCAGGGTTTCCCGCACGCGGCCGCCCCATGCGGTCAGCTCCTCGGGGGCGTAGTCCTCCTTGCGCAGCCGCAGGTAGACGTGCGGCGCCGTGACCGGGACAGCAGCGAGCGGGTGCTCGGCGGTGTCGGCGCCGCACACCGCCACGTTGTGGGCTCGCATCAGGTCCACGGCCTCGGGCTCGGCCCACGACTCGTGGCGGAACTCCATAGCCACCCGCACCACCGGCGGCAGCGAGGCCAGGAACGGCTCCAGGACCGCCCGCTGGTACTTGAAGTTGGGGGGCAGCTGGAACAGCACCACCCCGAGGCGGTCCCCGAGCGAGACCGCCCGGCGGAGGAACTCCTCGACGTCCGCCTCGGCCCCCACCAGGCGCTTGAAGTGGGTGATGCGCTGGGAGGCCTTGAGGGTCAGGCGGAACCCGTCGGGCGTCTGGGTGCGCCAGGTCTCCAGGACGGCGTCGGAGGGCAGGTGACGGAACGTGTAGTTGATCTCCACCGAGGGCAGCTGGGCGGCGTAGTAGGTCAGAAACTTGGACTGGGCGAGGTCCTCCGGGTAGAAGGGCCCTTTCCACTCCTTGTAGGCGTAGCCCGAGGTGCCGACGTAGAGGGTGCCGGGCATGGGGATGGCGGGCCTCAGACCCGGGAGGACGGGCACAGGTCGCTGAGCACGCAGTCCTCACAGTGGGGCACCGGCGCCTTGCACACCTTGCGGCCGTGCTCGATCAGCAGGTAGGTGAGCTGCATCCAGTTCTTGCGTGGCACCAGGGCCATGAGGTCCTTCTCCACCTTGACGGGGTCATGCTCACTGGTGAGCCCGAGGAGGCGGGACAGGCGACCGACGTGGGTGTCCACAGCGATCCCCTCGACGACGCCGTAGGCGTTGCCCAGCACCACGTTGGCGGTCTTGCGGGCCGCTCCCGGGAGGGTGAGCATCTCCTGCATCGTCCTCGGGACCTCGCCGCCGTAGGCGTCCAACAGCCGGCGGGCCGAGCCCTGGATGGCTTTGGCCTTCATGCGGAAGAAGCCGGTGGCGTGGATGTCCCGCTCCAGCTCGGCGGGGTCGGCGGAGGCGTAGTCCTCCAGCGTGCGGTACTTGGTGAACAGCTTCGCCGTCACCTTGTTGACCATGGCGTCGGTGCACTGCGCCGAGAGGATCGTGGCGAAGAGCATCTCGTAGGCGTTGGAGAAGGTGAGGGCGCACTTGGCGTCCGGGTACTCCTTGCTGAGGCGCCGGTAGATGATCGGGAAGCGGCGCTCAGGGGGGTCGGTCCGCCGGGCGGGGGCCTTGCGGGCTGGCTGGTCCGGGGCCGGGGCAACGGCCGGGGCCGTGACGGCAGAGGCGGTGTCCATGAGGAGCGATTGTACGGCGGGGTCGGGTCCTCAGACTGAAGGGAGTGCTCCCCCGCCGGCCCCATTGTGTTGAGTCAGCTCGCCCACGCGCCGGCAGAGGAACTCGATGGCCCCCGACTGCCGCTCCACCAGTGCCCGCAGGTCCTCCATGCCCCGGCTGCGGGCCTCGAGGCCGTCGAAGCGCAGGCTCAGCTCGGAGACCGCCGCCACCAGGGTGCGGCCGGTGTCCTCGTGCTCCTCGAGGCGCTGCTCGGTGCCCTCCAGCCGGCCACCTACGGTACCGGCCTCGGTGGCCCCGTTGGCCTCGATGCCGCAGACCCTGGTCAGCAGGGTCTCCACCCGGCCCTTCAGGGCTCCCACGGCGTCACCCGCCTCCCGGACGATGGCGGTCCACTCCGCCTCGTCGCTCGCCAGGCGGCGCCGGACGCTGTGGATCATCGACTCCAGGTGGACGGCGGCCCCCAGGGCCTTCTCCTCCGATTCCTGCAGCGAGTCGACCACTTCAGCCCGCAGCTGGGTCACCTCGGCGGTGGCCTGGGCGTGCACCGAGGCGGCCTCGGCGTTCAGGCGCTCCATGCGGTCCAGCGGCTCGTCGAGCCACTCGTCCACCCGGCTCTGGAACTCCCCGATGAGGGCCGCCCGATCGGGGTAGTCCTGAGCTAATTGGCGCTGCAGCCCAGCGGCCCGGCCCTCGAACTCGGCCAGCGCCCCGCTGACCAGCGTGTCGATGCGGGCCTCGATGCTGGCCCGGCCCTGGGCGAGGGCAGTGGACAGGGCGTCGGCGCGCACCGCGGCCTCCTGCTCAAATGCCTGCTTCTCGCCCGCCATCCGGGCCTCCAGGCGCTCGGCCCGGTACGTGGTCTCGTCCAGCCGCTCGGTGATCTCCAGCCGGAGCCCCTCGACGCTGGCCCGGGTGTAGCGCTCGGCCTCGCTGGCCACCGAGCGCAACCGGCGCTCAGCGGTGGCGGCAGCCTCCCGGTAGGCCTGCGTGGCCACGGCGAACGCCTTCAGGGTGTCCTCGAGCCGGGCCCGCATGACCGCCAGCTCGGAGTCGATGAGGTGGTCGGCCTCCTCCCGGCGGGCGGCGAGGCGCTCGACCTGGCGCTCCACAAAGGTCAGCCGGCCCTCGACCTCGGCAATCGCCTCGCGCCGGGTGATCTCGTCGAGGGCCATGGACAGGTGGGCAATCGAGGCCTCCTGCTCCTGGGCGAGCTCGACATCAGCTTGCTCGCCGGCGAGCTTGACCGCTTCGAGCTGGGCTCGGGACCCCCGGATCCGGATGGTTGACGGCGGGCTTACGTCCCTGGCGAGATCCACTGTTGCCCCCCCATGCGTTCTCTCCCAGCCGCCGGCGGCCTCAGACCTCCGGCACTTTTCCCCGACCGGGGTGAGAGCCTACTCCCCCCCGGGAGCACCCCTGGGATATCAATCGGCAGCTTTTCGGGTTTTCGCCGATTAAAAATTTCCTGATCGAGACCTAACAGGCTGAGAAATCGGGGACCGACCCCATGAGCGGCTGCGCCGCCCCGGCGGGCAGGTACGGCGTGGGCGAAGGCGAGGGGCCCGGCGAGGCAGCCCCCGAGGCGCTGGCCGATGCCGCCGGAGCCGGCAGGGAGGTCGCGTTGTTCTGGCCCATGACCACCACCGCGTCCGGGCGGCCGGGCAGGGTGGCCAGCAGGCTGGAGATCGCACTGGGCGCCGCCAGGACCTGGGCGTTGGGGATCTGCGACGAGGCCAGGAACTGGGCCGCAGCCTGGTTGCCCGCCGTGTAGTAGACGACCGTCGAGGCGTAGCTCGGGGCGTCGGCATTGTGGGTGGTGAGGACCGGGTACCCGCTGGCGGTCAGGGCGCTGCCCTCCCGGGCGGCGAGGCCGGCGACCCCCGTCCCGTTCAGGACGGTTACCGGGATGCTTGACGGTGTCGGGGCGGCGCTGGTGGCCGATGCCGCGCCGCCCTGGATCCCGTAAGCGGGAAGCGTGGTGCCGTGGTTGATGGCGCTGAACAGGGCCGAGGCCTGGGTCTGGTTGGCCACCACGTAGTCGGCCCCGGCGATCCTCTCCGGGTACGACGGCACCACCCGGAAGTCGAGGTCCTGCGAGCTGAAGCTGTGGAAGTGCAGGGCCAGCGATGCCATCGTCGACAGGCTGAGGCCCGGGTCGTGGGTGACGGTGCCCAGGCCCAGGTTCATCAGCTGGGCCACCTTCACCGGGTTGAGCAGCGTCCCGGGGGTGAGCACCTTGTTCAGCATCAGCTTCACGAACAGCTGCTGGCGCTGGATGCGCCCGAAGTCGCTGTCGGTGTCCCGGTCCCGGACGAAGGCGAGGGCCTGGTCGCCGGTGAGCAGGTTGCAGCCGGCGGGCTGGTTGAGGCCCGAATTGTGGTCCACGATCTTGCGCGAGAAGTGGACGCTCACCCCGCCGAGGGTGTCGGTAATGGTCCGGAAGCTGTCGAAGTTGACCTCGGCGTAGTGGTTGATGTCCAGGCCGGTGAACTTCTCCACCGCGCTCACCATCGCCGAGACCCCGCTGTTGTAAAAGGCGTTGATCTTCTGGTAGCCCCGCCCGTCCAGGGTCTGCACCCGGAGGTCCCGGGGCAGCGAGAGGACGATCGCCTTGCCCGAGGCGGGGTCCACGTGGACCACAGCGATGGTGTCGGCCCGCTGGCCGCTGTTCTTGTCGATGCCGGTGGGGTCGAAGAGCTTCTGGTCGGTCGGGCTGAGCACCGATCGGGTGTCGGAGCCGAGGACCAGGATGTTGAAGGCGGCCGGCGCCCCGTCGGCGGCCGGCTGGACCGAGACACAGGTGGTGCACGCCACGGCTTTCTCGTCGATCTTGTGTTTGGCGTAGAGCAGGAATGCGACAGCCGAAACCATCAGGACGCCGCAGATCAGCAGCGCAGTAGCGAGGAGCCGCTTCACCCACCGGCCCCGTCGGGTCATGTGGTAGCCGTGCCCAGTCCGGCGGCGGGGCGGGGGCCGGCGGGGCGGGGGCCGGCGGGGCGGCCCGGAACCGCGGGCGGGCCGCATCACCGGGTGCAACTGGCTCGTTTGTGTCGAGTCCCCGTCACTCATATCGGCGATCCCCTGTCGGCTCCGTCCATGCCGTCTGCGCTCCCGCGGCACCGCCCGGGGCGTGCCCCCGCGGGCGGGGGTGAACGGTGACCTGCGTGCTCCGCCGTCGCATGCCCGGTGGTGCCGGGGTGGCGGCGCGCCGCGCGGGCTCGATCCCTGTTTCGGCGGACCCCCATGCGAGCAGCACCCGGCGCCTCGGGCCAAGAGTATGCCGCAACCCCCGAGAGTCCATGCGGCATTGCTCAGACACCGTTAAGCCCGGCGACCATCCGGTAGGCGTCGATGGTCCGGGCAGCGGTGGCCTCCCAGGTGTAGCGGGCCGCCTGCGCCCGCCCGCGCTCCACCGCCTGCGCCCGGACGGTCTCGTCGCTGACCACCCGGCGGACGGCGTCGGCGATTGAGGAGACGTCCAGGGGGTCGCACCACACCGGGGCATCTCCCAGGACCTCGGGCAGCGATCCGGCCGCCGCAGCGACCACCGGCACCCCGGCCGCCATGGCCTCCAGCGGCGGGAGGCCGAAGCCCTCGTAGAGCGACGGGAAGACGAAGGCCCGAGCACCGGCCAGCAGGAGCGCCAGCTCCCGGTCCGGCAGGTAGCCGACCGTCTGGACCCGGCCGGCGATCCCGAGGCTGTCCGCCAGGACGAGCGGGTCGCCCCCGCCCCACCCGGCCGGTCCGGCGAGGATCAGGCGGACGTCGAGGTCGCGCAACTGGGCGAAGGCCCGGATCAGGCGGTCAAGGTTCTTGCGGGGCTCCTGGGTGCCGATGAACAAGACGTAGCTGCTGGTGGTTCCCCCCGGGGAACCGAGGACCCGGGCACCCGGGCGCACCCCCTCGGGCGTCACCACGATGCGGACCCGCTCCACGCCCAGCTCCGCAGCCACCTGGTCCGCCACCGTCGCCGAGGGCGTGATCACCACCCGGCAGCGGGCCAGCACCTTGGGAAGGATCCACCGGTAGCGGCGCACCGGCGGGGTGCAGAACTCGGGATACAGCAAGAAGGTGAGGTCGTGGATGGTCACGACCCCGTTGCGCCGCCGCAGGGGGGGCACCCAGAAGTTGGTGCCGTGCACCACATCGACCCGGCCGGTGAGCGCCTCGCCGGGCACCCAAGGGACCCGGTCCCAGCCCGAGGCGGCGAGGCGGGCGGGCACCCGGAGCCGGCGGACATGGCGGGCCTCCAGGGCGTCCCGCTGGCGCCCGACGGCGAACAGCGTCACCTCGAGCGAGGGGTCGGCGGCCTCCAGATGCTCGAGGAGGGCGCCGGTGTAGTGGCCGACCCCGGTGCGGGCGTTGAGCAGCGGGGCGGCGTCGAGGGCGACTCTCACGGGAAGACAGCGTAGGCGGAGCCGGAGCGCCAGGGAAGACAGCGTAGGCGTAGGCGGAGCCGGACGGAACGACTCTCCTCCCAATAAGCTGCCGGGCCATGCGCATCGGAGTGAATCTGCTCTTCGTCGAGCCCGGTGAGGTGGGCGGCTCGGAGGCCCTCCTGACCAATCTGGTTCGGGCGGTGGCCGGTGAGGGCCAGGAGCTCGTGGTGGCCGCCATGCAGGGGTTCCGGGCGGCGCACCCCGACCTGGAGGCCCTGGCGGAGATCGTCGAGGTCCCCTGGCGCTCCAACTACCGGGCACTGCGGATCGCCGCCGAGCACTCGTGGCTGGCGGTGACCGCCCGGCGGCGCCACCTCGACGTCATCCACCACGGGGTCGGCACGGCACCGTTCGTGAAGACGCTGCCCACCGTCGTCACCGTCCACGACATCCAGTACCGGCACTACCCCGAGTACTTCCCGGCAGCGAAGCTGGCCTGGTTGCGGGTCAATGTGCCCTTCGTCGTCCGGCACTCCGAGGTGGTGACCGTGCCCTCGCACTTCGTCCGGGAGGACGTGCTGGCCGCGTTCGATGCCGATCCCGACCGGATCCGGGTGGTGCCCTTTGGGAGCGAGGGCCTGCTGGCCACCTCGGCGGGTGCCGAGGTGGTGCGCCAGCGCTATCAGCTCGAGCGTCCGCTGTTCTTCTTTCCCGGGCGCTCCTACCCGCACAAGAACCACCGCTTCCTGGTGGAGGCCTTCGCCCCGCTGGCAGACCGCGCCGACCTGGTGTTCACCGGCCCGCCCGGCCCCCGGGACGAGGAGATTGACCAGACCGCCGCCGGCCTGGGCATCGGCGCGGCTGTCCGGC
Organism: Actinomycetota bacterium; assembly: GCA_035765775.1. Taxonomy (NCBI): domain Bacteria; kingdom Bacillati; phylum Actinomycetota; species Actinomycetota bacterium. The sequence continues at coordinate 442,062 of DASTWV010000059.1, forward strand.
GCCTCGGCCTGGTCAGCCGGGCGGAACTGGCCGCCCTGTACGAGGCCGCCACCGCGCTGGCCTGGCCCTCGCGCTTCGAGGGCTTCGGGGTGCCGGTGCTGGAGGCGATGACCGCCGGCTGCCCAGTGGTGGCCTCCCGGGCCACCGCAATCCCGGAGGTGGTGGGCGGCGCCGGCATCCTGCTCTCGCCGGACGACACCGAGGGTTGGACATCGGCACTCGACCGGGTGCTGTCCGACCCTGCCCTCGCCGCCTCGCTGTCCGCCGCCGGCCGGGAGCGCCTGGCCGAGTTCTCCTGGGAGCGCTCGGGCCGGCTGCAGGTCGAGGCCTACCAGCAGGCGGTGGCATGAGCGCGCCCGCGGTCGCCCTGGTGTTCGTCTCCACCGACGAGAACCACGTCCTGCGCCACGCCCTCGAGTCCCTGGAGCAGGACCCACCCCGCCACCCGCTCCAGATCGTGGTGGTGGACAACGCCTCCACCGACGGCGTCGCCCAGGAGACCCGGGCACGGTGGCCGGAGGTCACCGTCCTCACGAACGGGTGGCGGCGCGGCCTGCCCGCCAACCTGAACACCGGCATCCGGGCGACCTCGGCCCCCTTCGTCCTGCTGTGCAACCCCGACCTCGAGTTCCGCCCGGGCGCGGTGGATGCCCTGGCCGACTTCCTCGAGGAGCACCCCCGGGCGGGCATGGCGGCGCCGAAGTTGCTGTCGCCCGAGGGCGAGGTCCGTCCCTCGGCCCGGCGCTGGTACACCATCCAGGCCCTCATCGCCCTGAAGGTGGCGCTGCCCGAGGACGAGCAGCCCCCCTCGGTGGCCCGCAGCGTGTACGCCGACTGGGACTACAAGGAGCCCCGGGAAGTGGACTGGGTGCCGTGCCCGGCGACGCTGGTCCGGCGCTCGGCGCTCCAGGAGGTGGGCCTGATGGACGAGCGGTTCCGCCTCTACTTCGACGACGTCGACATCTCGCTGCGCATGCATCTCGGCGGGTGGGAGGTGTGGTGCGTCCCGGGGGCCGAGGTGGTCCACTTCGAGCGCCGGGACAGCGTGCAGGCGTTCTCGCCGCAGTGGCGGTGGCACCTGGCGTCGCTGGGGAAGTTCGCCTGGAAGCACAAGGGCCTGGGGCCGCCGGGCGTCGGGAGCCGGCTGTAGGCACCAGCGGTAGACGGCGGGCGGGCGCGGAGTTTTTCTGCGGTTATCTATTAAGCGAGAGAACGCTCCACCAACGGCCATAGACACCCCTCGCCGGGGCCCGGCGTAGGCTCGATCGTGGACACACCCGTGGTGGTGGCGGTGGACTGGTCCGGCCGGCGCCGGGGGGCAGAGGCGCACACCTGGTGCGCCGTAGTTCGGGACGGCCGGCTGGTGGCCCTCTCCGGAGGGTGGACGGCACCGGGCTTGCGGCACTGGTTGCAGGCCCTTGCGGAGCGGGACCCGATGCTGATGGTCGGCCTCGACTTCGCCTTCTCCTTCCCCGCCTGGTTCCTCGCCGCCCGGGAGGTTGGGTCCGGGCCGGAGCTCTGGGCGATGGCCGAGGCGCGGGGGGAGGAGTGGCTCGCCGAATGCCCGCTCCCGTTCTGGGGGCGACGGGCGCGCTGGCAGCGGCCCGATCTCGGGGGGCGCGCCCATTTCCGCGTGACCGATCTCGAAACGCCGGCGTGCGCCCCAAGTCGCCCTTCCAGGTGGGCGGGTCGGGCAGTGTGGGGACCGGCTCCATCCGGGGCATGCCCCTGCTGGCATCATTGCGCAGGGCCGGGTTCGCCGTCTGGCCATTCGAACCCGTCGCCACCTCCACCTGGCCCCGGGTGGTCGAGATCTATCCCCGGGTGCTGACCGGGCCGGTGGCCAAGTCGCAGGAGGCGGCCCGGCGGGTGCACACGGGTGCGCTCGGATGGCCTCTGGACCCTCGCCACCAAGAGCAGGTGGCGGGTAGCGAGGACGCTTTCGATGCCGCCTTTTCGGCCCGGGCGATGGCGCTTGGGGCTGCGGCAGGGATCGATCTGCCGCCGGTCCCGCCCGAGGCGGTACTGGAGGGTTGGATCTGGCGTCCTCAGCCCTCCAGGTAGTGCTCCAACAGGGCCGCCACCCGGGCCAGCTCCCCGGCGTCGAGGATCCTCGGCTCGCCCGCCAGGCGGGCCCGGTAGTACAGGGCGCACAGCCACTCCAGCAGCACGGCCCGCTCGTACGCCTCGTGCAGGGTGGCGCCCACCGTCACGGCCCCGTGGTTGCCCAGCAGCAGCGCCGAGCGACCCTCCAGCCCGGCGGCCATGCCCGCCGCCAGCTCGGCGCTGCCCGGGGTGGCGTAGGCCGCCACCCGCACCGGACCGCCCAGCAGCGCCACGAGGTAGTGCACGCCGGGGATCTCGTCCACCAGCGTGCCCAGCGTCGTGGCGTACGGGGAATGGGTGTGCACCACCGCCCCGGCCCCCGTCGCCCGGTAGGCGGCGAGGTGCATCGGGAGCTCGGTGGACGGGGCGTGCGGCCCGGCCTCGATGACCTCGCCCGCCTCGCTCACCAGGCAGAGGTGGCCGGTCTGCAGGGTCCCGTAGGCCACGCCGCTCGGGGTCACGAGGATCCGGTCAGGCGCCACCCGCACGCTGAGGTTGCCGGCCGTGCCGGTCGCCAGGCCGTCCGGGCCGAGACGCCGGGCGGTGGCGACCAGATCGGCTCCCGCCTCGTCCTGGAAGTTGGTCATGCCGGGCGCAGGCCCTGGCGCACGGCCTCGGCCACCCCCTCGGCGATCGCCGGCCCGAACGGGGGCCGCAGCACGCCGGCGTCGGTGAGGAAGGCGGTGATGAGCCGGGCCGGGGTGACGTCGAAGGCGGGGTTCCACACCGCCACGTCGGGCGCCGTCGCTCGCCCGCCGAAGCTGCGCACCTCGTCGGCGGACCGCTCCTCGATGACGATGCCGGCGCCTGTGGGAGTGTCCAGGTCGAAGGTGGTCATCGGCCCGGCGACGTAGAACGGGATGCCGGCGGCGTGGGCGAGCACGGCGAGGCTGAAGGTACCGATCTTGTTGGCGGTGTCGCCGTTGGCGGCCACCCGGTCGCACCCGACCACCACCGCGTCTGCCCGCCCGGCCGCCAGGGCGGCACCCGCGGCTCCGTCGGGGATCAGCGTCACCGGAACGCCGGCCTGGGACAGCTCCCAGGCGGTGAGCCGGGCGCCCTGCAGCAGGGGCCGGGTCTCGCACGCCAGGACCTCGACCGGCTCGCCCGCATCGGCCTTGGCGTAGGCCACCGCCAGAGCGGTGCCGATGCCCGCCGAGGCCAGCCGGCCGGCATTGCAGTAGGTCATGAGCCGGGACTGATCGGTCAGCTCCAGCCGGGCGATCTCCCCGATCAGCCGGGCGGAGCGGCGGTCCGCCTCCTGGATGCGCTGGGCCTCCTCGAGCGCCAGGGACCGGGCCTCCTCATAGGTGGCCCCGACGGCCGCCACCGCGGCCACCCGGTTCGCCGCCCAGGCCAGGTTGACCGCCGTGGGACGGGCGCCCCCCACTGCGCCGGCCGACCAGCGGAGGCACTCGTGGACCTCGGCAGGCGCCGCGGGGTGCCGCTCGTCCAGCCCCAGCACGATGCCGAAAGCGCCGCACACCCCGATGGCGGGCGCACCCCGGACGACGAGGCGCTGGAGTGCGTCAACGACGTCGGCCACCGTCTTCAGGGACCGGACCTCCAGCCGCCCGGGGAGGAGCGTCTGGTCGATGACCTCCAGATGGTCGCCCCGCCAGGCGATGGTCGGGACGTCGGCCGGGTCCGGGTCCGAGCTCAGACGCAGAACCAGTGCGAGACGCAGGGGCCGATGGCCACCACCCCGCTGACGGCTAGGGCGGCCAGCGCCATCAGCACGCCGATGGCCACCCGGAGCCACACCTGGTCCAGGCGCCAGATCGACCGGCGGCGGACCTGGACCGCTCCGCGGGCCGCGCCCCCGGGGGCCGGGCCGATGACCGCGGGGCCACCCACGGGGGCGGCATCGACGTCCACCTCGTGCAGGATCAGGCTGGCCATCGCCATGTCCAGCCGGTGGACGAAGATCCTGACCGGCGACGAGGGGTCGCCAAAGGGATGCAGCCAGGCCGCCGGGGAGAGGTTGGTGGAGTCCAGCAACACGTCGATGCCCTGCTGGACCAGGCGCCCCTGGATCAGGTAGGCCAGGATCATGTTCTTGGCGACGGTGAGCAGCGCCCAGTCGCCACCGCCGCCCCCACCGGCATCTCCGAGATCGGGCGGCGGCGACTCCCGCATTGGGCGCCCCCCACCCTTCGGAGGGCGCGTCAGCACCCGAGTCATCTCCCAAGCTTAAAGCGTGTGAGCCCCCTACCCGGTAGCGGTGGCCGTCCAGGGCTTCGGAGAACTCGTGCCAGGTCTTCCGTTCGTCTCCGTGCAACACTCACGCCGGTGGCTGCCGACCTCCCCGAGCTCATCGTGGCCGACGCCGCCGCCTGGCGGGCCTGGTTGGCGGAGCACGGGCGGGAGGACGGGGTGACCGGCGTGTGGCTGGTGCTGGCCAAGAAGAACGTGACCGACCCCACCAGCCTCACCTACGACGAGGCCCTCGACGAGGCCCTGTGCGAGGGCTGGATCGACGGCCAGGTGGACAAGCGGGACGAGCGCACCTACCGCCAGCGCTGGACCCCCCGGCGCGCGAAGAGCAAATGGTCGGAGCGCAATGTGGGCCTGGTCGGGCGCCTCATCGCCGAGGGACGGATGCGGCCCGCCGGCCAGGCGGAAATCGACCGGGCGAAGGCCGACGGCCGGTGGGAGGCTGCCTACCACTCCTCGGTGACCAGCACGGTCCCGGCCGACCTTGCCGAGGCCCTCACCGCCAACCCGGCGGCGCACGCGATGTTCGAGGCCCTCACCCGCACGAACCGCTACGCCATCCTGTACCGCATCCAGGACGCCAAGCGGCCCGAAACCCGGGCGAAGCGCGTGGCACAGTTCGTGGACCAGCTGGCCCGGGGCGAGACCCCGCACCCGCAGAAGAAAGCGCCGCCCTAGCCGAGGCGGGGGACATTAGCCGTGCCTGCCGCTGGTTTTGTGCCCCACTTCGGATGCTCGGGGAAGGGCCTCAGTGAGATTTGTGCGCCTGCTCGACGTTCAGTGGCTCCCCGGGGAGCTCGGAGGGGGCCGCCGGGCGCAGACCGTCCAGCACGATCGTGAGGAAGCGCTGGTACAGGGCCGGCCCGACCTGCCCGGCGCTCCGCCCGTCGGCTCCGCTGACGCCGGCCGCGGCCGCCGCCTGGGAGACACCCGAGAGGAGCACGGCCAGGTCGCCCGGCCCGATGTCGGCACGGATGGCCCCGTTGGCCTGCGCCCGCTCGATGAGCTGGGCCAGCACGCCCCGCAGGGAATCCTTCACCGCCGCCGCCGGCGACGGGACATCGCCCGCCAGGGCGCCCGCCAGGGCCAGGTGGCGGGACTGGTAATCCGACTTCGCTGAGAAGAACCGGCGCAGCCCGGCGGCGGGGTCAGGGTCGTCCAGCGCGGCCCGGGCTTCGGTCAGCAGGCTTTCGCACATCACCCCCATGACCGCGTCGACCAGGCTCTGTTTAGTGGGGAAGTTCCGGCACACGGTGCCGACGCCCACCCCGGCCCGCTGGGCCACCTGCTCGATCTGCACTTTGAGCCCGTCCTCGGCGAACAGGGCCTCGGCGGCCTCCAGCACGCGCTCCCGGTTCCGCCGGGCATCCGCCCGCTGCGGCTTGGGAGAACCGGTGCCCGGCGAAGGTTCTGCAGGTTTCTGGTTGACAACCGGAACCATGATTCCGTATTCTACATCAAGCGGAACGCCAATTCCAGTTCTGGCGGGGCCGGCCGGCCCGCCGCCTCTTCGTTCACGGGAGTCTTGCCATGCGCGCCATTGTTTCGCCGCCCGATGCCGACCTCATCCACCGCCGCCGGTGGTGGACCCTCGCCGTGCTGTGCCTCAGCCTCTTCATCGTCTTCGTCGGCAACTCCAGCCTCAACGTGACGCTGCCGACGCTGTCCCGGGACCTGCACGCCTCCACCTCGCAGCTGCAGTGGGTGGTGGCCCTCTACTCGCTGGTCTTCGCCGGCCTGCTGTTCTCCACCGGGGCCCTGGGCGACCGCTTCGGCCGCAAGGGCGCTCTCCAGTTTGGCTTCGTGCTGTTCCTCGCCGGTGCGGCGATGGCCTCCGGGTCCCACGCCATGTGGCAGCTCATCGCCTGCCGGGGGCTGATGGGGGCCGGCGCGGCGTGCATCATGCCCTCGACGCTGTCCATCATCATCAACGTCTTCCCGCCCGCCGAGCGCCCGAAGGCGATCGCCATCTGGGCCAGCATCACCGGGGCGGCGGGCGCCCTCGGGCCGGTGGCCAGCGGGCTGCTGCTGGGCCACTTCTGGTGGGGATCGGTGTTCCTGATCAACGTCCCGGTGATCGTCGTGGCCCTGGTGGCCGGGCACTTCCTGGTGCCCTCCTCCCGGGATCCGGACCAGGCCCGGCTCGACCCGGTGGGTGCCGTCCTGTCCACGCTGGGGATCGCATCGCTGGTCTATGCCCTGATCCAGGCCCCCCAGCTCGGGTGGCGCAGCCCGGCGACCCTCGCCGCCTTCGCCGTGGCCGCCGTGGCGCTCACCGCCTTTGTGGTGGCGGAGCTGCGCATCGCCGAGCCGATGCTGGACATGCGGTTCTTCCGCAACCCGGCCTTCGCCACCGGCACCGGCGGCATGGTCCTGGTCTTCCTGGGCATGTTCGGGGTCATCTTCCTGGTGACGCTGTACTTCCAGCTGGTGCTGGGCTACTCGGCGCTCTCGGCGGCGGTCCGCATGCTGCCCATCGCGGCCATCATGCTCCTGGTCTCGCCGCAGACCCCCCGCCTGGCGGCCCGCTTCGGCGCCCACCGGACGGTGGCGGCGGGCATGGGACTGCTGGCGGTGGGCCTGCTGGCGCTGCGGGGTGTGGGCGTGCAGGCCAACTACCCGTACCTCCTGGTGGTCTTCGTGCCGGTGATCGGCGGGATCGCCCTCTCGATGGCGCCGATGACGGCGTCGATCATGTCGGCGGTGCCGCCCCGGCGGGCGGGCGCCGGCTCGGCGATGAACGACGCCACCCGGGAGCTGGGCGCCGCCCTGGGCGTGGCGGTGCTGGGCAGCCTGGCGGCATCCCGCTACGGCTCCTCCCTGCACCCCTTCCTCGGGTCCCTGCCGGCGGGCGGCCAGGCTCTGGCCCGCTCCGGCCTGGCCGGGGCGCTGCAGGCGGCCTCGGTGCTCCCGCACGCCGCCGCCACCCGGCTGACCGACGGGGCGGAGACCGCCTTCGTCTCGGGCTTCCACCTGGCGGTGACCATGGCGGCGGGCCTGGCGATCGTGGCCTCCGTCATCGTGTACCGGTACCTGCCGCACCGCCTGGGCACCGGTGCCCCGGCACCGATCGAGGCACCGATCCCGGCACTGGTCGTCGACCTGGACGAGGAACTGGTGGTCCTGGAGCTGGAGGAGGAGGGCTCCGACCCGGAACTGGCCTGAGGCCGAGGTTCGTAGACAGCAACCCCGAGCGTGCTGCGGCGGGCTGGTCGTTTCCAGGAGGCCAGGGGTCTACCCCCTTACCGGTGACTCCCGGGCGGGAGGCCGCCGCCTAACGGGAGGGCGTCTCGGCCAGGTACAGGGCGTTGCCGTCCGGATCGGTGAAGAACGCCAGCTTCACGAAGCCGTGGTCGGCCACCGGCCCCCGGAAGGTGACGCCCCGCTCGGCCAGGGCGGCCATCACCTCGGCGATGGGTCGGGTGACGGCGAAGCCGACCGAGATCGCTCCCCGCTGGCCGGGCGCCGGTGCCCCGGGGTGCGAGGCCCGGTGCAGGCCGAGGCTCAGGCCGCCGCCGGCATCCACCGTCGCCCAGTCCTCGCCGGACCGGGAGCTCAGCGCCAGGCCGAGCACCTCGGTGTAGAAGGCGAGGGCGGCGTCCATGTCGGAGACGTAGATGGTGGCGTTCCCGCCCTCGATGAGCCCCATGCCCGGCATTCAATCACGGTTCCCGGAGCGCCAGGCCCCGAGGAGTTCGGCAAAGCGGGCCCGCCGGGCGGGCACCACGAGGTGGGCGCCGGTGATCCCCGCCGCCTGCAGGTCGTCCAGCCACCCGATGGCGGCGGCGAAGCCGGCCTCCTCGTCGGCGTCGAAGGCGGCGAGGTAGCCCTCGGGGAGCACGAAGCCGGGGATGGCGCCCACCAGCCGCTCCGCCAGGACCCGGCTGGCCAGGGCGGCGGTTCCGGCGTAGATCGGCTTCGTCCATCCTTCGGCGCGGATCCGGTGGGCGGAGGCAAGGCCCTCGGTACCCAGCTGGGCGAACAGGTAGTCGGCTGCGGACCGCCAGCCCAGCGCCCGGTCCATCGGCACCACGGCGCCCCGGCGCATCCCCGCCGGCGCCTCGTCCGCCAGCATGCGGCGGACGGTGAGCCCGGTGCGGCCTTCGGCGATGTGGTCGCCAAAGAGGAAGAGGACATCGTCGATCCCGAAGGCGTGCAGGGTCAGCAGATCGCTGCGCAGGCGGAGCAGGTTCCGGTCCCGGGCGTTGAGGGCGACGATCGGGTGCACGCCGTGGCGGTGCGCCTCGATGGCAAGGGCCACCGAGGAGAGGGCCGGGCGCCCCAAGTGGTTGTCCGGGATCAGCACGGCGTCCACCACACCCCCGTAAAGCTCGAGTTGGCGGCAGAACTTGTCGAGCGACGGCTCCCGGGGCGGCTCGATCTCGTAGATCAGCCGGAGCCCGGCCTGCGCTTCTGGAGGCACCCGGCGCTCAGCCGTGCAGGAGCGAGCGGGCGATGACGACGCGCTGGATCTGGTTGGTGCCCTCGTAGATCTGCGTGATCTTGGCGTCTCTCATCATCCGCTCCACTGGGAAGTCCTTCGTGTAACCGTAGCCGCCCAGCAGCTGGACTGCGTCGGTGGTGACGCTCATGGCCGTGTCGGAGGCGAAGGTCTTGGCCATGGCGGCCGCCGGTCCGGTGGCCGGGTCCCGGTCCTCCACCATCGCCGCCGCCCGGTAGGTGAGCAGGCGGGCGGCCTCGGTGGCGATGGCCATGTCGGCCAGCATGAAGCGCACCCCCTGGAACTCGGCGATCGCCTTGCCGAACTGTTCCCGCTGGGCGACGTAGGTGGTCGCCTGGTCGAGGGCACCCTGGGCGATCCCGACCGCCTGGGCGGCGGCCGTGGGCCGGGAGTAGTCGAGGGTCCGGAGGGCGATGGTGAACCCCTCGTCCACCGTCCCGACGACGGCGTCGGCCGGGAGGGCGACCTGGTCGCAGATCACCTCCCGGGTGGGCGACCCATGGATCCCCATCTTCTTCTCCGAGCGGCCGAGGGAGAAGCCGTCGGCGTCGCCGTGGACCAGGAACGCCGTGATGTTGTGCCCCTTCGGCCCGCCGGGGTTGGTGACCGCGAAGTACACGTAGCGGTCCGAGACTCCGGCGTTGGTGATGAAGCCCTTGCGGCCGGTGAGGAGCCAGGTGCCGTCGGGCTGGCGCACCGCCCGGGAGGACATGGCGGCGGCGTCCGAGCCCGACCCGGCCTCGGTCAGGCAGTAGGAGTACTGGTGCGCACCGGACGCGATCCCCCGGACTGCCGCCCGCTGCTGCGCCTCGCTGCCCGCCAGCAGGATGGGGACGGCCCCGAGCCGGTTCACCAGCGGGATGACGCTGGCCCCGCCCGACACCCGGGCGATCTCCTCGACCATCAGGCAGACATCGAAGGGCCCCCCGCCCGCCCCGCCGAACTCCTCGGGGAAGCCCACCCCCATGAGTCCCTGCGTCACCAGGGCCCGGTGGACGTCAGCCGGGTACTCGTCGGCCTCGTCGATCGCCGCCGCCCGGGGGGCGATGGCGTCCTCGGCGAATGCCCGGACCATGGCTTTGAAGGCCTGCTGCTCCTCGGTGAGGCGGTAGGCGCCCGCGCTGGTCGTGTCGGCCACGTGCGGAATCTTAAGCCGGGTCGGCGCTGAGGTCGGCCTCGAGGGCGGCCCGGTCCCAGTTGCCCCGCACCGCAGCCGCCTCGTAGGTGCTCTGGAAGAAAGCGAGGAGCGCCGCGTCGGGGTCCCCGGCGGTGCGCACGGCGGTGTAGGGCAGGAGGAACTCGCCGGCGGCGGGGACGTACGCGGCCCCGGCCGGCTCGACCGGCCAGCCGGCGAAGCCGGGGGGCTCGGGGTAGGCGTAGGCGTAGAACGAACCCTCGCCCCCGCCGCCGGGCCAGTACCCGCAGCTGGACACCTCGTGGCTGTAGGCCTGCACCTGCACCCGGTCGGGGCAGTGCGGCACCCCGCCCGGGTGCCTGGGGGCCGGGCGCCCGGAGAAGCGGGTGACCGCCAGATCCGGGCCGCCCCAGAAGAAGTGGATCGGGCTCACCTTGCCGATGAAGCGCCCCCGGAAGCGCTCCATGACCCGGTGGGTGGCCACCAGCGCCAGCCAGAAACGCTGGGCCGCGCCCGGATCGTAGGCGTGGTGCTCGCTGTCCTCGGCGAAGGGGATGGCCCGCTCCACCTCGTTGGGGATCGGGACGATCCGCACCGGGACGCCGAGGTCGTCCAGGGCGGCCATGGTCTCGCTGTAGAAGCTGGCGACGCTGCGCGGTTCGAGGGCCAGCGTGCGGGTGGCGCCGAGGGTGGTGCGGATGTGCAGGACATGGTCGAGGAAGTCGAACTCGATCTCCAGCCCCCTGCCCCCAACGTTGCCCACGGGACCACCACTACCCCCGTGCATGAGGGAGGTCCCGAGGCCGCGGGCCGAGACGTACAGCGGCACCTGCCACCAATGGTTGACCATCGGCTCCAGCTGCAGGCGCACCTTGCCCACGATCTGGAACCACAGGTGCAAGGTGTCCCGGGTGTCCTCCCAGGGCGTGAGCTCGGGCCAGCTTCCGGTGGCCTCGGGGGTCATGAGCCGGCCCGGATCAGGAGGGCGTCGCCCTGGCCGCCGCCCCCGCACAGCGCGGCGGCGCCGATGCCGCCACCCCGGCGGCTCAGCTCGTAGGCCAGCGTCAACACCAGGCGGGCCCCGGAGGCGCCGATCGGGTGCCCGAGCGCGATGGCCCCGCCGTTGACGTTGACCCGCTCGGGGCCGACGCCCAGCTCTTTCGATGACCACAGCGCCACGGCGGCGAAGGCTTCGTTGATCTCGTAGAGGTCGAAGCCCCCGGGCTCCCGGCCGAGCTTGGCGGCCGCCGCCTGGATGGCGTGTGAGGGCTGGGAGACCAGTGAGGGGTCAGGGCCGGCGGCCATGCCGTGGGCGAGGATCGTCGCCAGGATCGGAAGCCCCTCGGCTTCGGCCCGGGCCCGGCTGGTCACCACCACGGCGGCCGCCCCGTCGGAGATCTGCGAGGCGTTCCCGGCGGTGATGGTGCCCTCCGGCACGAAGGCCGGGCCGAGGCGGGCCAGCGTCTCGGGCGTCGTGCCCGGGCGCACGCCCTCGTCGGTTTCCACCCGGCCGCCGGCACCCCGCCGCCCGGGGGCTTCCACCGCGACGATCTCCTCGCCGAGCCGGCCGCCCTTGACCGCGTCCACCGCCCGCTCCTGGGACTGGGCGGCCCACTCGTCCTGCTCCGCCCGGGTGATGCCCAGGGCGGCGTTGACCTGGTCGGTGGACTCGCCCATGTGACAGTGGTCGAAGGCGCACCACAGCCCGTCGTGGATCATCAGGTCCACCAGCTCGGCATTGCCCATGCGGGCACCCTGGCGGGCCTTGGGCATGGCGTAGGGGGCGTTGGTCATCGACTCCATCCCGCCGGCCACCACCATCTCGACCTCCCCGGCCCGGATCAGCTGGTCGGCCAGGGCGATGGCATTGAGGCCCGAAAGGCACACCTTGTTGATGGTGACGGCGGGCACGCCCATGCCGATGCCGCCCTTGACTGCCGCCTGGCGGGCGGTGATCTGCCCGGCGCCGCCCTGCAGGACATGGCCCATGATCACGTAATCGACCTGCTCGGGCGCCACGGTCGAGCGGCGCAGGGCCTCGGCGATGGCCGCCCCACCGAGGTCGGCGGCGCTGAGGCCGGAGAACGCCCCCAGGAACTTGCCGATGGGGGTGCGGGCCCCGGCGACGATGACGGACTCGGTCACAGTGGCACCTCCGGTCGTGTCTAGACTTGCTCACCTTAGAGAAAGTCATGCTACTCACGGTCTCGTAAGGGGGCGCCATGTTCGCAGGCTGGCCGGAGGAGGCTCTGGAGTTCTTCGAGGGCTTGGAGGCGGACAACTCGAAGAGCTACTGGCAGGCCCACAAGGCCACCTACGAGGAAGCGGTCCTCGCCCCGATGCAAGCGCTGCTGGCCGACCTGCACCCCGGCTGGGGCGATGGCCGCATCATGCGCCCGTACCGGGATATCCGCTTCAGCAAGGACAAGTCGCCCTACAAGACGTTCATCGCCGCCATGGTGGGGCCGGGCTACGTGTCGCTCAACTCCCGCACGTTCGGCTGCGGGTCGGGGATCTGGGAGGTCGGCCCGGAGATGCTGGAGCGCTACCGGGCGGCCGTGGATGCTCCGGCCTCCGGGGAGGCGCTGGTGTCGGTGGTGGCCGGCCTGCGCTCGGGGGGCCTGGACATCACGGCCCACGAGGCGCTGAAGTCGGCCCCCAAGGGCTACGCCAAAGACCATCCCCGCATCGAGTTCCTGCGGATGAAGGGCATCGCCGCCTGGCAGGAGTGGCCGGTGGGGGCCTGGCTGGGCACGCCTGAACCGGCGGCGCGGGTGGCGGGATTCCTGCGGGCGGCGGCGCCGCTCACCGGGTGGCTGCGGGAGCACGTCGGGACGCACGAGTAATGCTGCGCCGCATCGACCACGTAGCCTTTGCCGTCGCCGACTTGGACGCCGCCATCCACCTGTACGAGTCGGCGTGGGGCCTCACCCTGGCCCACCGGGAGGTGGTGGCCGACCAGGGCGTCGAGGAGGCGATGTTCGCCCTCGGGGACAGCTACGTGCAGCTGATCGCCCCGCTTTCGGGATCGTCGACGGTGGCCAAGTTCCTGGAGCGCCGGGGCGAAGGGCTGCACCACATCGCCTACGAGGTGGACGACCTGTCCGCCGAACTGGCGGCCGCTGTCGACCGGGGCCAGCGCCTGATCGACAAGGCCCCCCGGGAGGGGGGCCGGGGCACCCGGATCGCCTTCGTACACCCGGTCACCAACCACGGCGTCCTGGTGGAGCTGGTGGAGTACCAGTAGCCCGGCAGGGTGGTTCGGCACTGTTGCGTGCGGCGGCTTCAGGCCCCGGCGCGGGCGGCCCGGGCCTCGCTCAGAGTGCGGAAGGTCGAGATCATCCCGGGGATGCCGCCCACCACCAGCGAACTGCGCAGCACTGACCGTTCCGGTACCACCAGGGAGAAGAGCTGCTGGCGCTGGCGCAGGAGGCGGGACAGGCGCACCACCGTCCGGATGCCGGCGCTGTCCAGATAGGTCACCTGGCTCAGGTCCACTACCAGGCCCTCGTCGCTGTTCGCCACCCCGCCCAGGGCCTCCCGGCCCACGTCGTCGGCGTTCACCATGTCGATCTCGCCCGACCAGCGGGCAACCACCCAGCCCCCGTGGTCGCGGGTGAGGCGCTGGCTCGACTGGTCGCTCACGGCTACCCCCGCACCCGGGTGCGGAGCCGGACGGTGGTGCCGCCCTCGGTGGTCTCGATCTGGGCCTCGTCCATCAGGGCGGCCATCAGGGACCGGCCGAGGCCGCGGTGGCTGCCCCTCGGCCCCCGCCAGTGCCCGGTGTCGGTGACCGTGATCTCAACCTCCTGCGGGCGAGCGACGCCCAAGATCTCCACCGTACCCTGACCCGGCCCGTAGGCATGCTCGATGGCATTGGCAACCGCCTCGCCCACCGCCACCAGCACGTCGTGGCCCTGCTGGGCGCCCATGCCGGCCGTCGACAGCCACCGCCGGAGGGTGCGCCGCAGGCCGGCCAGCTCCGCCGGGTCGGCATCGATGGTGACGTGCAACGCCTCGCCGCGAGTTTTGATGCCGAAGCGGACGGTGAGGATGGCGAGGTCGTCGCCCAGGCCGGTCGCCGGGACCTCGACCCCGAACACCTGCTGGCGCAGACCCTCAAGGTTGGTCCACGGCGTCTCGGCCGCTCGGCGCAGGCCCTCGAGCCCCACGTCCAGGGACACCCCCCGGCGCTCGATGAGCCCATCGGTGTAGAGGATCAGCGTGCCGCCGGGATCGAGCTGCAGCGAGTGGGCGCTGTAGCGCTGGTACGGGAGCGCGCCGAGGAGTGGCTCGGGTGTGTGCTCTGCCAGCCTCGCCTGGCCCTGGGCATCGACGACCACGGGCGGCGGGTGCCCGGCGCTGGCGAAGCGGAAGATGCCGTCGGGTGTGAGCACCCCCACCACCAGCGTGGCCATCACACCCGGGTCGAACTGGAGCAGGACCTGGTTGGCGTGGTTCATCGTCTCGGCGGGGTCAGGGGCGACGAAAACCAGGGCCCGGATCACGTTCCGGAGCCGGGCCATGGTGATCGCCGCCGCGAGGCCCCGCCCGGCGATGTCCCCGACCACGATCCACAGGCGCTCGGCGGGGAGCACGAAGGTGTCGTACCAGTCGCCACCGACCATGCCGCCGTCAGCGGGACGGTAGAGGCCGGCAATCTCAATACCCGGGAGATCCGGCAGGCGATCGGGCTGCAGGCTGCGTTGGAGGGTCTGGGCGATCACGCTCTGCTCCTGTTGGCGCCGCGCCTGCACGGCCAGCCCCACCCGCCCGGCGGCGAGCTCCAGCAGTTCCTGGTCTGCCTCATTGAAGGCCCGCGGGTGCAGGCTGCCCACGTGCAGCACCCCGATGGTGCGGCCCTCAGCAAAGAGCGGCACGCCCAGCATCGAGCGGATCCCGCGGCGCAGGAGCAGGGGGTTGAGGACTTTGCCCTCGTTCACCTCGTTGAGGAACACCGGTTTTCCCGAGGCCGCGACCTTGCCGGCGAAACCGCCGCCCACCGGCAGGTGCACCCCCTGCTCGACCTCCTCCTCGAGGCCCTTGGCCGCCGTGGCCACCAACTCGTTGGTCGCCTCGTCGATGAGCAGCACGGCTGCGGTGTCCACTTCCAGCACCTCACGGATCCGGACAAGGAGCTCGTCGAGCAGCCCCTCGACGCTCAGCTGGGCCAGGGCCGCATCGGCAATGAGTTGCACCCGCCGGAGGCGTTCCTCTGCGATCGGGGAGGGATCTGAGGTGGCTCGCATGGCTGCCCATGGTATGCCCAGATTGGCCCGCTTCAGTCTGGGTCCGCCCCGGCCCGGCACGCGGGCGCACGGTAGCGCCCGCCGTACCGTAATCTGGCGTCCCATGCGACAAGCAGTGATCCTGGCGGGCGGCCAGGCAACCCGGCTCCGGCCGTATACCGACGACCGCCCCAAGGCCATGGTCGAGGTGGCCGGGGTCCCGGTGTGCGAGCACCAGATCGTCTGGCTGGCCTCCGCCGGCGTCGAGAACGTCGTCATGTCGGTGGGCTACCGCCACGAAGTCATCCAGGACCGCATCGGCGACGGCTCCCGCCTGGGCGTCCACGTGACCTACGCGGTCGAGGACACCCCCCTCGGCCGGGGCGGCGGCATGAAGCTGGCCGCCAAAAGGCTCCCCTACCGGGACGAGGGCTGGTTCGCCCTCAACGGCGACGTGCTGGCCAAGTTCCCGGTCCTCGACCTGTCCAGCCACCACCAGCGGATCTCGGCCCTCGCCACCATCGCCCTCGCCCCCTACCGCTCCAACTGGGGCCTGGCGACGCTCGACGGCGACTTCGTGCTCGGCTTCGTCCAGAGCCCGCACCTGCCCTACTGGATCAACGGCGGGATCTACTGCATGGAGCCCGAGGTCATCGACCTCCTGCCCGACAAGGGCGACCACGAGGACACCACCTTCCCCGAGCTGGCGCTCTCCGGCCGGCTGGGGGGCTACAAGATCGAGGGCTACTGGCGCGGCATCGACACCGTGAAGGACCTCAAGGAAGCCAACGTCGAGTACCCGCAGGAACTCGGCGAATAGCCCGGAGGTTCCTCCCGTGGGAGTCCCCGATCCCATCTCCCGGCGCCTGCGCAGCGCCACCATCACCGAGTACGCCTACCTGACCCCGGGCGGCGACCCGCTGTGCTGGCCGGTGACGCCGTTCTGGGACCCGGGGCGGGGCGTGCTGGGGATCTCGGTGGGCCTGGCGTACCCCAACAAGGCGCACTACGCCCGGCTGCATCCCAGGGTCTCGGCGCTCTTCTGCGCCCCCGCAACCGAGCCGCTGGTGCTGCACGGCGATGCGGTCGTGCTGGACGGCGACCTCCAGGCCAACACCGACCGGTACATCCGGGAGATGCGGGCGCGGTTCGTCTCCGCCCGGATGGCGCTGAACCCGGTCTGCCTGCCGATGCTCGACTTCTACCTGCCCCGCCTCTGGGTCGAGATCGCGCCGACCGAGATCGCCCGCGGGGCGGACCATGAGACCGTGGCCGACCCCGGGACGCGGCCCGACCACCCGCCGCTCAGCGCGGCCCACCGGGCGGCGCTGCACCGCTGGGCGCTGGCCTCGCCCACCGCCACCCTGGCGATGCCGGGTGCAGCCGGCTACCCGGTGATGGCCCGGGTTGCGGTGCGCCTGCGGGCCGACGGCGACCTGGAGCTGGGCCGCGCCCCCGGGGTGGGCCCGGCGGCGCTGACCTTCCATTCCGAGGGCCTGGGCGGCGTTCGCCTGGATGCCCTGATGGCCCGGGGCTGGGTGGGCCCCGACGGCCGGTTCACCGCCCGGCGGGTGGTGGGCTTCTTCGGCCGGGACCCGGCCAGCCGGCCCCCCTTCTTCTCGATCTTCCCGCTGTCGCAGCTCCCCTGGGCGGGGGTGCTGCGGGACTCGCTCACCCGGGAACTCTCGACCCGGGGCGAGCCCTTGCCCCGGCTGCGGGTTCCCCGCTGACCGGCAGTTCTGCGTCTGTCGCTCCGCATTCGGCTCCGCGCGCGAGCACTAGGATGGCGCCCATGGCCGACCCCGCCGCACCGACTCCCCGATCCGGCTCGAAACCCGCCCGCACGGCATCACGCGTCGACCTACGCATCGACGACGTCCGCGGCCGCAAGGCGGAGGCGATGCTGGGCGGCGGCGAGGAGGCCATCGGCCGCCAGCGGGAGCGGGGCAAGATGACCGCCCGGGAGCGGCTCGAGAAACTGCTGGACCCGGGGTCGTTCCACGAGACCGACATGCTGGCCCGGCACCGCGCCCACGGCTTCGGCATCGAGCGCCGGCGGCCCTACGGCGACGGCGTCGTCACCGGCTGGGGCACCATCGACGGCCGCAAGGTCTTTGCCTACGCCCAGGACTTCACCGTGTTCGGCGGCTCGTTGGGCGAGGTGCACTCAGAGAAGATCTGCAAGATCCTGGACCTGGCCCTGGAGACCGGGGCGCCGGTGATCGGGCTCAACGACGGTGGGGGCGCCCGGATCCAGGAGGGGGCGCCGTCGCTGGCCGGATACGCCTACATCTTCGACCGCAATGTGCGGGCGTCGGGCGTGATCCCGCAGATCTCGGTGATCCTCGGGCCATGCGCCGGCGGGGCGGTCTACTCGCCCGCCATCACCGACTTCGTGTTCATGTGCGAGGGGACGTCGCACATGTTCATCACCGGCCCCGACGTCATCCGGGCGGTGACCGGCGAGACCGTGACCCAGGAGGAGCTGGGCGGCGCCATGACCCACGCCTCCAAGTCCGGGGTGTGCCACTTCGTCGGCACCGACGAGGAGCACACGCTGAACCTGGTGCGGGCGCTGCTGTCCTTCCTGCCCTCCAACAACCTGGAGGACCCGCCCTACTACGGCCCGAGCGACGACCCGGACCGCCGGGAGGCCCGGCTGCGGGAGCTGCTTCCCGACGCCCCCAACAAGGCCTACGACATGGCCGAGCTGGTCAGCCTCGTGGTGGATGACGGTGAGTTCTTCCAGGTCCACGAGCACTGGGCGGGCAACATCCTCACCGGCTTCGCCCGGCTGAACGGCCACGTGGTGGGCATCGTAGGCAACCAGCCCAAGATCCTGGCCGGGACCCTCGACATCTCGTCCTCGGAGAAGGGCGCCCGCTTCGTGCGCTTCTGCGACGCCTTCAACATCCCGCTGGTCACCTTCGTGGACGTGCCCGGCTTCCTGCCCGGCACCAACCAGGAGTACGGCGGGATCATCCGCCACGGCGCCAAGCTGCTCTACGCCTTCACCGAGGCCACGGTGCCCCGGCTGACGGTGATCGTCCGGAAGGCGTACGGCGGCGCCTACCTGGTCATGAACTCCAAGCACATCCGCGCCGACATCTCCTACGCCTGGCCCACTGCCGAGATCGCGGTCATGGGGCCGGAGGGCGCGGTCAACATCATCTTCCGCCGGGAGCTGGAGCGGGCCGACGACCCCACCACCCGGCGCAACGAATTGATCGACGAATACACCGAGCGTTTCTCCAACCCGTTCATCGCCGCCGAGCGGGGCTTCGTGGACGACGTCATCGAGCCCGAGGAGACCCGGCCCCGGCTGATCGCCGCCCTGGAGATGCTGCTCACCAAACGGGAGACCCTGCCGCCCCGCAAGCACGGCAACATCCCGCTGTAGGGCTGTGGACGATCCGGTCGCCGGCTTCCCCGGCTTCGAGGTCTTCCGCATCCGGCCCATACCGTCGCCCGACGAGCAGCTGGCGATCCTGGAGGCCATCGAGGAGTACCTCGCCCGGCAGCGCCCGGCCAGGAGCCAGGTCGCCGGGGCGACGATGGATGCCTGGACCGTGGCGGGCCGCCTGGCTGCCCGGCGGGGAGGGCTCTTGGATGCCCGCACGGCGCTGGGCCAGGGATCGTGGGCGGCCAGCGCCAAGGTGGCATTCCAGGGGCGGCAGTACGTGGGCCGCTCGGGCCGGGGGGACCAGGCCTAACCGGGCTCGTCGCTGCCCTTCCCGGTCGGGCCGGCGACGGCGGCGGCCGGCCGAGCGCCCGCCGTCCATCGCGTCTTAATATTTGGCCATGGCCCTGCGGGGGGTGGTGGCCGACGCCAATGCCGCGCTTGATCGCGGGGAGTGGAAGGCCGCCAAGGCCGGCTTCGAGACCGCCCTCGGCGAGGAACAGACCCCCGAGGCCCTCGACGGGCTGGGTCAGGCCCTCTGGTGGCTCAACAACCTGCACGCCGGGATCGAGCTGCGGGAGCGGGCCTACGCCGGATACAAGGCGCTCGGCATGCGAGCTCCGGCCGGACGGGTGGCCACCTGGCTCGGCGGGGAGTACTTCACCGTCCACGGCAACCTCGCCGCCGCCGGGGGCTGGATCCAGCGGGCGGACACGCTCCTCGCCGACCTGGCGCCGTGCGCCGAGCAGGGGTGGCTGCTCGTCATGAAGGCGGCGATGTCGATGGATCCCGCCGCCGTCCAGGACCTGGCGGCCCAGGCGATGGCTCTGGGCCGGAGCCTGGAAGACGGCGACCTCGAGATCGTCGGGCTCAGCGCACTGGGCCTCGGCCTGGTGGGCGAAGGCCGGATCGCTGACGGGATGGCCCGGCTGGACGAGGCGATGGCGGCGGCCACCGGCGGTGAGCTAAGCAGCCTGTGGGCGGTCTCGGACGTCTACTGCAACACCCTGTTGGCCTGCGAGCGGGCGGGGGACTTCGAGCGAGCCGAGCAATGGTGTTCGGTGGTCATGGAGTTCGCCCGCCGGCGGGCATGCCAGCCGATGTTCCCCTTCTGCCACGTCACCTTCGGCTCCATCCTCACCGCCAGCGGGCGGTGGGGCGAAGCCGAGGTGGAGTTGGAGCTGGCCGTGCGGACCTTCGACACCGGCCACCGTGCCATGCGCGTCCTGGCACTGGCCCGCCTGGCGGAGCTGCGGGTCCGGCAGGGCCGGATCCCCGAGGCGGAGGAGCTCCTGAACGGCTACGAGGAGCACCCCCTCGCGGTGCGGGCCATCGCCCGGCTCAGCCTCGCCCTCGGGGACCCCGTCACCGCGGTCTCGGTGCTCCGGCGCCGCCTGGCCCAGGTCGGGCGCAACACCCTTCTGGCCTTCCCCCTGCTGACCCTGCTGACCGATGCGTTCCTGCAGCAGGGGGACATCGGGGAGGCCGCGAACGCCGCCGACCAGATGGCCCACCTGGAGAAGACCTCGGGTCAACAGTTGATGGGCGCCGAGGCCACCATGGCCCGGGCCAAAGTCGCCCTGGCCGCCGGCGAACCCTCCGCCGCCGATGGGTTCGACCGGGCAGTCGCCGCCTTCCTCTCGCTCGAGCTGCCGTGGGAGGCGGCACAGGCGCGCCTCGGGCTTGCTCGTGCTGCGGAGGCCTCCCAACCGGAGATGGCACGGGCGGAGGCCCGGCTGGCGCTGGCGGCGTTCGAGCGCCTCGGCGCGGCCCGGCTCGCCGACCAGGCGGCCCGGCTCCTGCGCGACCTGGGGGCGGGGACCGCCCCCGGCCCCCGGTCGGGGGGAGGGCTCACGAGCCGGGAGGCGGAGGTCCTGGAACTGGTGGGCCTCGGGCTCTCCAACGCCGAGATCGCCGAGCGGCTCTTCATCAGCCCCCGCACCGTCGAGCACCATGTCGGCTCCATGCTGGGCAAGCTCACCTTGAAGACCCGCCCCCAGTTGGTGGCCCATGCCCTCCGGCGGCCGCCCCCGGCCGTGCCGCCCACGGCCGTGCCGCTCCCGGGGTCCGGGCAGAAATAGGGGCACGCCCCGATGTTTGCGGGGTGGCCGGGTTCGTACCATCACCAGCGGAAGGCACCGACGGGGTGCTGATGGTTCAGGAGGTGGGGGCAATGGCGGGAGTGGAGAGCAAGCAGATCGAGTCCGGGGTGCGGCGCAGCTTCGATCGCGGCCACGTGGACGTGGTGCAGCTCGCCGGCGCCTCGGTCGGCCGGGTGACGCTGGAGCCGGGCTGGAAGTGGTCGGAGTGCGTCAAGCCGCTCGCCAAGACCGAGTTGTGCCAGGCGGCGCACGTCGGCTACGTGGTGGCGGGAACCCTGGCCGGGGTGATGGGCGACGGCACGACCTTCCGCCTGAACGCCGGCGATTCCTACACCATTGCCCCGGGCCATGACGCCTGGGTGGAGGGCGACGACCTGTACGTCGCAGTGGAGTTCGAGAGCTTGAAGGACTACGCCAAGGAGGCGTAGGTCCGAGCCTGCCCCGCGCCCGTCCCTACGACTCCGGGAGGGCGTGGGGCAGGCCCAGCTCCCGGGCGATCAGCATCCGCTGCACCTCCGAGGTGCCCTCGCCGATCTCCAGGATCTTGGCGTCCCGGAAGTGGCGGGCCACCGGGAACTCCTCGATGAAGCCGTAGCCGCCGTGGATCTGCACCGCCTCCCGGGCAGAGTCCATGGCCACCTCGGAGGCGAACAGCTTCGCCATCGACGCCTCGAGCTTGAAGCGGCGGCCCTGCGAGCGCAGCCAGGCGGCCTTGTAGACCTGGTCCCGGGCCGCGGCGATGCGGGTCGCCATGTCGGCCAGCTTGAACTGCACCGCCTGGTAGGCCCCGATCTCCTGCCCGAAGGCGGTGCGCTGCCGGGCGTAGCGCACACTCTCGTCCAGGCAGCCCTGGGCCAGGCCGACGGCGAGGGAGGCGATCGCCACCCGGCCACTGTCGAGGATCTGCAGGAACTGGCGGTACCCGGCCCCCTTCGGGCCGACGAGGTTCCCCAGGGGGACCCGGCACCCGTCGAAGGCCAGCTCACGGGTGTCGGACGCCCGCCAGCCCAGCTTGCGGTACTCCCGCCCGACCGTGAAGCCGGGCGTGCCGTGCTCGACGCAGAGGGTGCTGATCTCCTTGCCCCGCTCGGTGCGCCCGGTGGCGGCGGCGACGGTCACCACCCGGGACAGGGGCGTCCCGGCGTTGGTGATGAAGGCTTTCGAGCCGTCGATCACCCACTCCTCGCCCTCCCGGCGGGCGGTGGTGCGCAAGGCCCCGACGTCCGAGCCCCCCGACGCCTCCGTGAGCCCGAAGGCGCCCAGGACCTCGCCGGCGGCCATCGGGGGCAGCCAGCGCTGGCGCTGCTCCTCATTGCCGAACAGGGCGAACGGCATGGCACCGAGACCGACCCCGGCCGACAGCGTGATCGCCACCGAGGAGTCCACCCGGGCCAGCTCCTCGATGGCAACACACAGGGTGATGAACTCGGCCCCCGCCCCGCCGTAGGCCTCGGGCAGCACGAGCCCGAAGAGGCCGAGCGAGCCCATCTGGCGCACGATCTCGAGCGGGAACTCGCCCCGTGCGTCGTAGCCGGCCGCCGCCGGCGCGACCACCTCGGCGGCAAAGGTGCGCACCAGTCCCCGCAGCTCGGCCGCCTCCTCGGGCAGGTCGAAGTCCACGGATCAGGGGGCCCTGGGGGCCTGGCCAGCCAGCGACAGCACGCCGGGTGGTGGGTTGGCCAGCGTGCAGGACAGCGTGAGGTGGCCGGGGGTCAGCGTGATGGCCGGCGTGCAGGTGGCAAAGGGGGCCTTCGAGAAGGTGAGCGAGGCGCTGAGGCCCGGCACCCCGCTCCCCACCACCATGAACGACAGGGTGCCCGGGGACTGGAGGGCGAAGCGCCCGGTCACCGATGTCACCGGGTTGTGCAGTGTGACGGTGCCCACCCCGAACGTGAACGAAAGGCCGGGCCGGAGCACGCTCGAGGCCTCGACGTCGGTGATGGTCGCCACGATCGTCAGGTGCTCGACCCGGGAGACATGCACGCGGCTTCCTACCAGCGAGCCGAGGCGCAGGTGGACGCTGTTGGCGGTGACGGT
This sequence comes from Actinomycetota bacterium, assembly GCA_035765775.1. Taxonomy (NCBI): domain Bacteria; kingdom Bacillati; phylum Actinomycetota; species Actinomycetota bacterium. The sequence goes on from DASTWV010000059.1 coordinate 464,749, forward strand.
CACCGAGTCGGCGGTGATGACGCCGAGCGCCACGGTGCGGGCCGTCACCTTCACCGAGTCGATCGTCTGCCCGAGCACCAGGCGGGGGAGCAGCGGGAAGCTGACGCTGGTCTGGACGCCGATGGCCGTCGGGTCGGCCGCCTTCACCCGGGCGGTCAGGTCGCTCTGGATGAGCACCCGGGATGCCCCCTCGCCCACCACGAGGAGCAGGACCACGACGATGACGATCGTCCGGATCCGCATCACGGCGCACCCGCCGGCCGGAAGTAGGCGACGTCGGTGATCCCGCCCTTGCGGTCGGCCGGGTCAGCCAGCACCGCCTCGACCGCCGACCCGATGGCCCAGGGGTGGCCGGCGGGGGCCAGCCGGTGGACGAGGACCGTGTCGGCGCCATCGAGGCGGACGAGGCCCACCGCCTCGGGTGCCCCGAGCTCAGATCCGTCGAGAGCGCGGCGCACCAGGGTGAACGACTCCAGCCGGCCCCCAGGTCCCACCTCCACCTCCTCGTCAGTTGCCGCAAAGCAGCGGGGGCAGAAGGCCGCCGGCGGGCAGGCCACGATGCCGCACGCCGGGCAGTGGGTCGCCAAGAAGATCCCCCGCTCCCACAATGCCCGGAAGAAGCGCTCCCCGGCAAGCCCGGCGGTGTAGCGGTGGGCGATGGGCAGGTGCCCGGGGACGAGCGTCATCGGGCACCGGCTGCAGGAACCGTGCCGAGGGGAGCCCAGTGGACGATGTCGAGCACCGAGCCCTGCCGCTCCGCCCGGGGGCGCCATACAGCGGCGACCGGCATCCCGAGCCGGGCCTCCCCGGCGGCGATGCCTCCCAGCCGGTGCAGGAGCGCCGCCCCGGGGGCCAGCTCGATGACCGCCGGCAGCTCGGGCTCGGTAAGCGGCCGGAGGTCCCAGGCAACGGAGCACACCGAGAACGAGCGGACCGTCCCGGTGGCGGGGAGCTCGACGAAGGCATCCACCGGCCGGAAGCACTCTTCGCAGAACATGCGGGGGGGCAGGAGCACCCGGCCGCACCCCCGGCAGGCGGTGCCCATGATGCGGCCCTGGCGCAGGCCGTGGAGGAACTCGCCGATGGCCATCCCGGCATCCCAGGCGTACTCCGCCCGGATGTGGTGCTCGACGGCGACAACACCGCCGGCCAGCTGGGCGGCCGACAGGGCGGTGAGCGGGACCGGGGGGCGCATCAGACCCCCAGCACGATCACGGAGGCGACCTGCATGAGATCGCCCCACCCCTGGGCCAGGCCGCGCTCCGGCGTGCCCGGGACCTGGCGGGCGCCCGCCTCGCCCCGCAGCTGCCAGTACAGCTCGGCCACCTTCATCAGCCCGGCGGCCGCGATGGGGTTGCCCACCCCCATGAGGCCCCCGGAGGGGCAGGAGGGGAGGTCGCCGTCTCGGTCCAGCACCCCGTCCCGGGCGGCCTCGGGGGCCTGCCCGGGCTCGAAGAGCAGCAGGCCCTCCAGGTGGTGCAGCTCCTTGTAGTCGAAGGGGTCGTGGGGCTCCACCAGATGGATCTGGCGGCGGGGCTCGGTGATTCCGGCCATCCCGTAGGCCATGCGGGCGGCCCGCTCCACGTAGCCCGGGTAGGAGAGGTCCCGCTGCGTCCAGTAGGCGGAGTCCAGCTGCCACCCGGTGCCCTCCACCCAGACCGGGCGGTCGCACAGCCGGCGGGCCTCACCCTCGGCCGCCATGACCACGGCCACCGCCCCGTCGGTCACCGGCGACACGTCCAGGCGCTGCACCGGCCAGGCCAGGACCTCGGAGCCCAGGACGTCCTCGATGGTGATGGACTTCTGGCCCAGCTGGGCGGCCGGGTGGTCGGCGGCGTTGCGCTTGTTCTTCACCGCCACCCGGGCGATGTCGGCCTTCTCCAGCCCCCAGCGCTCCATGTAGGCCTGCATCTCGAGGGCGAAGATCCACAGCAGGTTGGGCCCCAGCGGGCGCTCGACGAGGTTGTCGAACATGGTGAGGAACACGCCCTGGGCGTTGGGGATGGTGGGCGACATCTTCTCTTCGGCCACCACCAGCACCCGGTCGAACATGCCGCTGGCCACGTGGTACCAGCCCTGGATGGCGCACATCACGCCCGTGCCCCCGCCCACGCAGCACCGGATCACCGGCTTGTTCCAGCCCCCGGCCCCGTCGGCCACGTACTCGCCCTTCATGTGCACGCCGTCGAAGGCGTCCAGGCCGCCCCCGATGCACACGGCGTCGATGTCGGCCAGGGTGAGCCCGGCGTCGTCCAGGGCGGCGGAGGCGGCCTTCCAGGCCAGCTCCTTGCCGGTCTCCAACGCCCGGCGGACGAAGCACGTCATGCCCGCACCGATGATGCCGACCCGCTCCCCCATGCCGCTAGTCCACCCGGAGGAGCGCGGCGGCCCCGCTGTCGGTCGGCACCCCCCGCCAGGACTGCACCAGGCCCACCCGGGCGCCGGGCACCTGGCAGCCGCCCGCCTCGCCCCGGAGCTGGGCGACGATCTCGGCCACCCGGGCAAGCCCGTTGGCCTCGAAGGCATTGCCCCGGCCGAGGGTGCCGCCTGAGGGGTTGATGGGGGTCGTGGCAGGCAGGTCCAGGGCCCGGGCGTGCTGCAGTTGTTTGTAGCTGAAGGTGTCGTCGATCTCGGCCACATCGACATCGGCCGGGCTGGAGCCGGCCTGGCGGTATGCCCGCTCGGCGGCGCGGCGCACGCAACCGGCCTCGCGGTGGTCACCGCCGCCGCCCCACGTGCGCTGCGACAGCGACGGGGAGCCCGTGGCCCAGCCGATCCCGGCCACCCAGACCGGCCGGGCGGTGAGGCGGCGGGCGGGCTCCTCAGCCGCCAGGACGGCGACCACTGCCCCGTCGGCGGGGGCGGCGACGTCCAGCTCCCGCACCGGATCGGCCACCATCGGCGATGACGCCACCTCGCCGGGTGTCAGCTTCCGGCCGTAGGCCGCCCGCGGATTGTCCAGGGCGCGGGTCCGGTTGGTGGCCGCCACCTCGGCACAGGCCTCGGGGGTCGCCCCGGAGTCGGCCAGGAACCGGCGCATCTCCAGGCCGGCGACGAACCAGGGATGGAGACCGAGAGGGCGCTCGTAGATGGGGTCCAGGGCGAAGGCGATGATGTCGGCCAACGACCGGATGTCGGAGGCCTTGGCGTGGGCTTCGACTGCCACCACCCGGGCGGCGCCCGACCGGATGAGCATGACGCCGGTGGCCAGGGCGACCAGGCCGTCGGCGGCCACCGTGTGCACGGGGCGGAGGGCGCCGCCGATCTGGTCGGGCACGTAGCAATCGAAGATGGCGGTGCCCTCGAGGAAATCCTCCGAGGCGCAGACGAAGGAATCGACGCCGGTCCGGGGGTCGAGCCCGGCGGCCTGGTAGGCCAGCGTGGCGGCCTCGAAGGTCAGCTCCTTGTAGGAGATGCCCGGGCTGAGCGGGGAGAACCCCACGTGGCCGACCGCCACGATCCCGACACGCTCCACGAGGCCCGATCCTACCGTCATCCCGGCAGCCGCCGGTCCCATCGGCCGGCCGCGGGCACTCTCGGGAGCTGGAGGCGTCCAGTAGGATCCCCCCGAACTCGTCGGGTGCCAACCTCGGGAAAGCATTGGCACATTCGGAGGAGAGGAGAACAGCGGTGGGCGACCTCAGCGGCCAGGACCTCCGGGGCGAGAACCTGCGGGGGCGGGTCCTTCGGGAGACCGATCTGAGCGGGTCCAATCTCAGCGGCCAGTCGTTGAACGACCTCGACCTGTCGGGGGCCAACCTGTCGGGGGCCGACCTCTCCGGGGCGGTGCTCTCCCGGGTGGACCTGTCGGGCGCGAACCTGTCGGGCGCCGATCTGAGCGAGGCCGACCTCAGCGGGGCCGACCTGACCGGCGTGGACCTCACCGGCGCCAACCTGCGCGACGCCAACCTGTCCCGTGCCGACCTGAACGGGGCCACCCTCGCCGACGCCGACCTCACCATGACCGACTTTTCCGGCTCGGACCTCGGCGGGGCGGAGGGGCTCACCGACGACCAGCTGGCCGCAGCCAACGTCGACAGCAACACCCGCTTGCCGTAGCGCGCAGCCGGACCGTGCCCCCCGCCGACAGCGCCGCCATCACGCCCATCGGGAGGCTGCTGGTGGCCAACCGCGGGGAGATCGCGGTGCGGATCTTCCGGGCATGCCGGGAGCTGGGCATCGCCTCGGCGGCCATCTACTCCGAGATCGACCGGGACGCCTTCCACCTCGGCTTCGCCGACGAGTCCTATTTCGTGGGCGACACTCCCCCGGCGGACAGCTACCTCAACATCGAGCACATCCTGGACGCCGCCGCCCGGGCGGGGGCCGACGCCATCCACCCGGGGTACGGGTTCCTGGCGGAGAACCCCACCTTCGCCCAGGCCGTGATCGATGCCGGGTTCATCTGGGTCGGCCCGCCCCCCGCCGCAGTGGCGGCGATGGGCGACAAGGTCGCCGCCCGGCGGGTGGCGCAGGCCGCCGGCGTCCCCACCGTGCCGGGCACGATGGACCCCGCCGCCGGGCCCGAGGACATCGTCGCCTTCGGCGCCGAACACGGCTGGCCGGTGGCGGTCAAGGCGATCCACGGCGGCGGGGGGCGGGGGTTCCGCGTGGTGCGCGCCCCGGCCGACGCCGAGCAGGCTTTCCACAGCGCCGCCCGGGAGGCGGGCCTGGCGTTCGGCAACCGGGACGTGTACCTGGAGCGCTACCTGGACCAGCCCCGCCACATCGAGATCCAGGTGCTGGGCGACGCCCACGGCACGATCGTGCACCTCGGCGAGCGGGAGTGCTCCTTGCAGCGCCGGCACCAGAAGCTGGTGGAGGAGTGCCCGTCACCGGTGGTCGAACCCGCCACCCGGCAGGCGATGGGCGCCGCCGCGGTCCAGCTGTGCCATACCGCCGGCTACTACTCGGCGGGCACCGCCGAGTTCCTGCTGGAGCAGACGGCCTCGGGACCCCGGTTCTATTTCCTGGAATTGAACACCCGCCTGCAGGTCGAGCACCCGGTGACCGAGATCGTGACCGGCGTCGACCTGGTGAAGGAGATGATCTGGGTGGCCGAGGGCCGCCCCCTGTCCTTCGGCCAGGACGACATCACGATGCGGGGCCACGCCATCGAGTGCCGGATCAACGTCGAGGACCCGGCCCGCAACTTCATGCCATCGCCCGGGCTGATCACCGAGTACCGGGAGCCCGGGGGGCCGGGCGTCCGGGTGGACGCCGGAGCAACGGCCGGGACCCGCATCCCGGAGTCCTACGACTCGCTGGTGGCCAAGCTGATCTGTTACGGGGCCACCCGGCGGGAGGCGATCGAGCGGATGCGCCGGGCGGTGGACGAGTACCGCCTGGAGGGGGTCGCCTCCACCCTGCCCTTCCACCGCCTGGCCGCCCGGGCCGACTGGTTCGAGCGGGCAGCGTTCTCGACCTCGTTCGTGGAGACCCTGGACCTCTCGGGCCTGCCGGCCGGGCCCGCCGGGCAGCCGGGCGACGCCCGGGCCCGGGACGTGACCGTCGAACTGTCCGGGAAGCGCTTCGAGGTCCGTCTGTGGGAGCGCCCGGGCGCCCACCGGGACAAGCCGCACCTGCCCGGCCCGGGCACCAAGGGCGGCCACGGCGGGGTGGGCGAGACCATCAACGCTCCCATGCAGGGCCTGATCCTGCGGGTGATGGTCGAGGAAGGCCAGGCGGTCTCGGCGGGCGACCCGCTGGTGGTCCTGGAGGCGATGAAGATGGAGAACGTGATCGTGGCCCACCGGGACGGTGTGGTGAAATCGCTGACGGTGGTGGTGGGGCAGTCGATCTCGCTGGGCGCCCCGATGGCCGAGATCGGCCCCGTCCCGGAGGGGGCTTCAGAGGGGGGTTCAGGGGCGGCCTCGCCGCCGGAGTAGCTCAGCCGAGCAGCCCCCCGATCATCGCGCGGGCCAGGTAGTCCCGGTACTCATCGGCGCTCCAGTTCCGCTCGATGACCAGCAGCTCGTAGACCTCGGTGGAGTTGATCGTCCAGAGCAGGTCCCGCGCCCGCTCGACCGTGAGCCCCCGCCGCAGATGTCCTCCCTCGTCGAGGTGGCGGGCCAGCCCGGTGAGGCCATGCAACTGGTCGGTGCGCCAGCTCGCCAGGAGCGCGGCAATGTCCGGCTCCGATGCCGCCGCCGCCCGGGCTAGGAGGTAGATGGGAGCCGCCCGGGGCATCGACTCGGCCATGTGACCGGCGAACACCTCGAGTTTGGACCGGGGATCGGGATCCGCCCGCATGCGCTGCGCAAAATCCCGCTCCGCCATGGGGACGGGCTCGTCGTCACCCGCCACCGAGCGGTCGAACACCGCCTTGAGCAGCCCGGGCTTGCGGAGGAAGTTCTTGTAGACGGTCTCGACCGAGACGCCGGCCTCGCCGGCGATCGCCGCCACGGTCGTCGCGGCATACCCGTCCGCCAGGAACCGGCGGCGTGCGGTCTCGAGGATGCGGCGCCGCTGCTCGGCCGCATTCGCCTGCCGGCGCCCGGAATCGTAGCGCCGCCGCTCGCCCTCTTGCATTGTTTGTTACAACTCCTTATATTGAATACATGCTGTTGTATCCAGTCTAGCGAGGAGGGGGCGATGTACGCGTTTTCCTTCGAGGTGCCGGGCACCGAGTCCATGTACGAGCAGGTGAAGGCCAGTGTCGGGGAGCCCCCGGAGGGCCAGCTCCTGCTGCTGGTGAGCCGGACCGCCGGCGGACTCCGCCATCTCGGGGTCTGGCGCAGCCGGGCAGAGTGGGAGCACTACCGGGATGCCACAATCCGGCCGGCCGTCGCCGCCCTGCTGGCCAAGATCGGCATCCCGGAGCCGCCCGCTCCCGTGGAGCAGGAGGTGGCGGTGGTCGATCTCCAGCAGCCGGGCCGGGGTTAGGCCGGTAGGTTGGTGACCTTGATGCCGGCCCCCGGGTGCAGCTTGTAGCGCCCGTTGATGCCGATGAGGAGTGCGGTGAGCGACTCGAGGATGCGGGCGGTCTCCAGCGCCCCGCAGTCGATGAAACGGGAGCCGGGGATCTTGCCCACCACCTCCTCGGCCACCTTGCGGGCCTCGGGGTCGCCGCACACCAGCACGTCTTGGCCGAGCGGCGACTCGACGGCCTCCAGCGTGCCCGCCATGACCGTGTGGAACCCGGAGGCCAGGGCGACCTCGCGGCCGAGGATCGAGCGGGCCTGCTGGGCGGCCGATCCCTCCCACACGCCGAGCATGCGGGTGGGGCGCCCGCCCACCTCGCTGGCGAGGGGGACGGTGCAGTCGATCACCGTGGTGCCGGCGCCGACGCTGGCCTTCATGGCCTTGTAGGCGTCGGCCTGGCCGGGGAACGGCACGGTGACCATGACGACGGGGACGTCCTTGACGATGTCGGCGTTGGCCCCACCCGACACCGAGACCTCCTTGGGCGCCAGCGCCTGGCGTATCCGGTCGGCAGCGGCGATGGCCCGGTCCGCCTGCCGGCTGCCGATAACGACGTCCTCGCCGGCGTGCGCCAGCCGCATCGCCAGCCCATAGCCCAGTCCCCCCGTGGCACCAACAATCGCGATGCGCATCTAGAACACCTCCGTCGGTCGGTACTCGCCAAAGACATCTCGCAGTACGTCACAGATCTCCCCGAGCGTAGCCGAGGCCGACAGCGCCTCCCGGATGGGGTGGAGCAGGTTGGCGGTGCCCCGGGCGACTGCCCGGACATCCTCCAGCGCGCTGCGCACCGCCGCGGGGTCCCGGCTGGCCTTTACCCGGGCCAGGCGGGCGAGCTGGGTCTGGACCGCCTCCCGGTCGGGGTGGGCGACCGGCGGGGCCGGGTCGGACTCGACGAAGCGGTTGACGCCCACCACCACCTTGCGCTGTTCCTCGATGGCGAGCTGCATCCGGTACGCCGACTCCTCGATCTGGGCCTTGACCCACCCGGTCTCCACCGCGGCCACCGCCCCGCCCATGTCCTCGATACGGGCCAGAAGCGCCTCGGCCTGCTTTTCTATCTCATTGGTCAGGCGCTCCACAAACCACGACCCGCCCAGGGGATCGACCGTATCGACCACCCCGGTCTCGAATCCCAGCACCTGCTGGGTGCGCAGCGCCAGGCGGGCGGCCGCCTCGCTGGGCAGCGACAGGGCCTCGTCGTAGGAGTTGGTGTGCAGCGACTGGGTGCCGCCCAGGACGGCGGCGAGCGCCTCGTACGCCGTGCGCACGATGTTGTTCTCGGGCTGCTGGGCGGTCAGGGTGGCGCCGCCGGTCTGGGTGTGGAAGCGCAGCCAGGCGTCCTCCTCGTGCGCCCCGAAGGCCTGGCGCATGATGCGCGCCCACATCCGCCGGGCAGCCCGGAACTTGGCCACCTCCTCGAAGAAGTTCATGTGGCAGGCGAAGAAGAACGAGATCCGCCGGGCCAGGTCGGGTGGGGCCAGCCCGGCCTCGACCGCCGCCTTGAGGTAGGCGACGGCGTTGGCCAGGGTGAAGGCGACCTCCTGCACCGCGGTGCAGCCCGCCTCCCGCATGTGGTAGCCCGAGATCGAGATGACGTTCCAGCGCGGGATGCGTTCCTGGCAGTAGGCGAACAGGTCGGTGACCAGCCGCATGCTCGGCCGGGGCGGGAAGATGTAGCACCCCCGGGCGGCGTACTCCTTCAGGATGTCGTTCTGCACCGTGCCCCGGATCCGGTCGGGCGCCACCCCCGCCCGCCCGGCCACCAGCTCGTAGGCCACCAGCAGGATGGGGGCGGTGGCGTTGATGGTCATCGAGGTGGAGACGAAGTCGAGTGGGATGTCCCGCAGCAGGATCTCCATGTCGGCGAGCGTCGAGATGGCTACGCCGGTGCCGCCCACCTCGCCGGTCGCCCGGGGGTGGTCGGAGTCGTAGCCCATCTGGGTCGGGAGGTCGAAGGCCACCGAGAGCCCGGTCTGGCCCTGCTCGAGGAGGAACTTGAAGCGCTCGTTGGTCTGCTCGGCGGTCCCGAAGCCGGAGTACTGGCGCATCGTCCAGAGCCGGTCCCGGTACATGGCCGGGTGCACGCCCCGGGTGAAGGGGAAGGTGCCGGGAGCGCCCAGGTCGGTGTCCGGGTCCCACCCCGGCAGCGAGTCCGGGCCGTAGGTGGCGGCGATCTCGATGCCCGCGTCCGTCACTCGCCGGTCCGACCCTGAGGGGGGGCTCACGGGGAGAGTCTACCGGCCGGTAGAGAAGCCCCGGCCTCCGGAGCGCGGTGGGCCGGGCGGGGGGCCGCGTCGGGGGGCCGCCCGCAAACATGCCGCCCGGCCGGAAACTTGTGGAATGCGCCGCCAATATGGCGGCCGGCTCCACATGTTTTCTTGCTCAGCCTCCGGGTACAGCGGCGTCGGAAGGTGGGCGAAGGCCCGGTCGGTACGGATACCTCCAGCCTTCCCTCCTGACAATTCGACCGGCATCGAAGCGTCGGCGGGCTACGGTGGGAGGCATGGACGGAGATGTCGACCTCGCCGCCGTGGGCGAACTGCTGGCCGACCGGAGCCGGTGCCGGATGCTGCTGGCACTGGGGGACGGGCGGGCGCTGCCGGCCAGCCGCCTTGCCACCGAGGCGGGGGTGCGCCCGGCGACGGCCAGCAGCCACCTGGCCAAGCTGGTCGCCGGCGGTTTCCTCACGGTCGAGGCCTATGGGCGGCACCGGTTCTACCGGCTCGCCGGACCTGCGGTGGGCCGGATCATCGAGGCCCTGGCAGCCGTCGCGCCCCCGGAGCCGGTCCGGTCGCTCCGCCAGAGCACCCGGGCCGCCGCGGTCCGGGCAGCGCGGACGTGCTACGACCACCTCGCCGGGCGCCTCGGCGTCGGGCTGATGGGCGCGTGGATCTCCCACGGCTGGTTGAGCGGCGGGGACGGGCGATTCCACCCGGGCGCGGGCGACCGCCCCAGCGCCTACGGGACCGAGATCGAGTACCGATTGACGCCGTCGGGAATGGCGGTGGCGGAAGAGTTGGGCATGGCGGGGGGCCGGGCGGTGCGCTACTGCGTCGACTGGACCGAGCAGCGTCACCATCTGTCCGGCCCCTTCGGCCGGGACCTGCTGGCGCACTTCGTGGACCAGGGATGGATCCGGCGATCGGAGGGGACCCGGGCGGTCCGTGTCACCCCCGAAGGGCAGGCGGCGCTGGCGGAACGGTTCGGGGCCGGACTATTCGCGGATGTCGGCTCCCAGAGCGTGGTAGCCCCCGTCGACGTGGACGATCTCGCCGCTGATGGCTGATGACCAATCCGACAGCAGGAACGCCACGGTGCGGGCGGTGGGGAGCGGGTCCTTGAGGTCCCAGCCCAGCGGCGCCCGCCGCCCCCAGGCCGAGGCGAGGATGTCGAAACCGGGGATCCCCTTGGCGGCCATCGTGCGCAACGGCCCGGCGGAGACCAGGTTGACCCGGATCCCGTCGCCGCCCAGGTCCCGGGCCAGGTAGCGGGTCACCGACTCGAGGCTGGCCTTCGCCACCCCCATCCAGTCGTAGATCGGCCAGGCCACCGTGGCATCGAAGTCGAGGCCCACGACCGCGGCGCCGCCCGCCATGCACGAGCGCAGCGCCACCGCCATGGCCTTGAGCGAGTAGGCGCTGGTCTGCACGGCAGTGGCCACGCTCTCCCACGGGGTGTTGAGGAAGTTGCCGCCCAGGGCGTCGGGCGGGGCGTAGGCGATGGCGTGCAGGAACCCGTCCAGATGGCCGAAGCGAGAGGCCACCTCCACCGCCACGGCGGCGATGTGGGCCTCGTCGTTGGCGTCCATCTCCAGCACCGGCGGCGGCGACGGGAGCCGGCGGGCGGTCATCTCGGTGAGCTGCATCCCTTTGCCGAAGCCGGTGATGATGATCTCGGCCCCCTGCTCCTGGCATACCCGGGCGACGGCGAAGGCGATGCTCTGCGGCGAGAGCACGCCGGTGAGGAGGAGCTTCTTGCCGTCGAGGAGCACGGTGCGCCAGCCTACCGGCTTCGCCGGGGAGAGGCGATGGGCGCCTAGGGGGTGGCGATCCCGGTGATCAGCACATCGAGGAGGTACCCGACCAGGGTGTCCCGGTCGGCTTCGAACAGGTCGGGCTTGGCGATGCACAGCGAGGTGAGGCCGTGCACCGCCGACCACAGACCCAGGGCCACCACGTGGGTGGGGGCCGGCCGGACCGCCCCGCGGGCGAGGGCGGCCTGGACGATGCCTATCCAGTGCACGAACGACGGGGACTCCAGCATGCGGGCGTGGAGCCAGTCGGGCGGGGACGACGTCGGCCGCATCATGAAGAGGATCCGGTAGATCTCGGGATTGTCCACCCCGAATCCGACGTAGGCCCGGCCCCGCCGGCGCAGGGACTCGAGCGGGTCGTCGATGCCGGCAGCCGCCTCGTCCAGCACCCGGTCCAGGTGGGCGAGGTGACGCTGGCAGACCGCCAGGATCAGCTCGGTCTTGTCGGCGAAGTGCAGGTAGAGGGCGGGCGGGCTGACGCCCACCGCGTCGGCCACCGCCCGGATGGAGACGGCGTCCTGGTTGCCCGTGGAGAGCAGGAGCGCTTCTGCGGCGTCGACGATCTCCTCTCGCAGCCGGTCGCCCTGACCTTTGGGTGCCCGGCGGCGGCGCGGTGCCCCCGGGCGGCGCCGGGCGGCCGTGCCGGGCTGGGCAGCAGTGCTCACCGCAGCGCCAGCGTGGCCGGCATCGCCTCCCCAGGGCGCAGCGTGATGCCGGTAAACAGCTTCACCGGATCCGAAGAGGTGGTGATGGCGAACGCCTGCACCACCGAGGCGGTGACGACGGCGGCCTCCAGCATCGAGAAGTACTGGCCGATGCACGCCCGCGGGCCGCCCCCGAAGGGGAAGTAGGCGTAGCGGTGGCGGGCCTTCTCGGCCTCGGTAGTGAAGCGCTCGGGATCGAAGGTGTCCGGGGCGTCCCAGAACCCGGGATGGCGGTGGGTGGCCCAGGGCGAGACGATGACGGTGGCGCCCGCCGGGATCCGGTACCCGCCGATGACGTCGTCGACATAGCTCGTGCGCCCGGTGGCCGAGGCCGAGGGGTAGAGGCGCATGGCCTCCTTCACCACCATGGTGGTGTAGCTCAGCGCCTGGACCTGCTCGAGGCCCAGCTCGCCGCCCGCGAGCACCGCCGCCGCCTCGGCGGCCACCCGTTCCTGCGCCGCCGGGTGGTGCCCGAGGAGGTGGAGGGCAAAGGTGAGGGCGGTCGCCGTGGTCTCGTGGCCCGCCAGCAGGAAGATCAGCGCCTGGTCGCGCACCTCGTCGTCGCGGAGGCGCTGCCCGCCCTCGGGGTCCTGGGCGTCCAGGAGGAGGTTGACAAGATCCTCGCCCTCGGTGCGCTGGCGCCGCCGGGAGGCGATGAGGTCGTCCACCATCCCGTAGATGGCGGCCTTGTCCCGGGCGGCCTTCCGGTTGCCGGGCGTGGGCCAGGTGGCGGGGAGCTTCACGGGTGACAGCCCCCGCTGCAGCGCACGGTTGCTCAGGTAGGGCACGGTGTCCCGCAGGACGGGGATCATGTGGTCGACCTCGGCGCCGAACACCGCGGTGCCCACCACCCGGAGCGTGACCGCGGTCATGTCCTCGTGCAGGTCCACCGGGCGGCCCGCACGGGCGGCCTCGGTCCAGTCGGCCACCAGTCGGCGGGCGTGCCCCACCATCATCGGGACGTAGCCCGCCACCCGCGTGCGGGTGAACAGCGGCTGGACCATGCGTTTCTGGCGCTTCCAGACCTCGCCCTCGCTGGTCAGCAGGCCGCTGCCCAGCAGGTCCTCGATCTCCCGGTAGACCGGCGTCCCCTTGTAGTACTTGTCCGCCGAGCCGGCCAGCACATGCTGCGCCCCGTCGGGATGGAACACGAAGTGCGCCACCTGGCGGACCGGGGGCGGGCCGACGGTGACCCGAACGACGTCGCCATAGGTCTCCATGACCCGGAGGGTGAAGCCCAGGATGTCGGCCTTGAGGGCGAGTGCAGAGCCCAGCACCGGGGCCCCCTTCGGGCCGGGCGCCTGCGGGGAGGCGGCTGCGTCGGCGTCAGCGCTGCGGTCGGACGATCGAACGGCCATAGGGGTCTCCCTTCCCGACTTCGGGCGCCAACTTAACGACGTTAACTTACGGTCGCTAAGTATGGGGGTCCCGGGAGGTGGGGTCAACCCCTGGGTGGCGCCCACGGCCCGATGCCGCCCAGGCGCCTGGGGGCCGTGCGCAGGATGAAGCCCGGAGGCGGGTCGGGCATCGGCGGGAACACCACGTCGGGGCCGAGGTAGGTGCGGGCCAGCCGCTGCAGCAGCTCCGGGGCGCCGCCCTCGGTGACCCGGGCGCGGCCGTAGACCACGAGGTGGAAGTCGAGGCCCATGGGGTTGCGGCCCCCGGTGAGCATCGAGATCACCACCCGGGGGTCCCGCTCGACGTTGCGGATCTTCTGGTAGCGGCCGAGGTGGGCCGAGACGATCTCGTCGCCGTCGAGGCCCACCCACACGATGGTGACGTGGGGCGCGCCATCCGGGCCGAGGGTGGTCAGGTGGGCGAGATGGCCGGCGGTCAGCGCCGTTCGGGCTTCCTCGGTCAGGACCGGCATGGGCGGAAAGCTTACTGATCCGCGGTCCGGGGGGATCGAGCCACCGTGACATACTGTGTGTATGAAACGTACAAATCTTGTGCTTGATGAGGCGCTCCTCGAGGAAGCTGTGCGGATCAGCGGCGAGCGCACCTACTCGGGCGCGGTGGCGGTCGCGCTCCAAGACTTCGTCCGGCGGGCTCACGCACGCCAGATCCTGCGTCTCGCCGGCACCGGCGCATGGGCCGGGTCGCTGGAGGAGATGCGGGCCGACACGGCGGCGACTCCGCATGCTCCTCGTTGATACCTCCGTGTGGGTGGAGGTCTTCCGCAGGCCACCGACCCTTTCGCTGGATGACATCGGTGGGATCGACGAGGTCGTCACCTGCCTGCCCGTCGTACAGGAAGTGCTCCAGGGCTTCCTCGACCAACCGGCGTACCGCATCGCCCGGGAGGCGATGCTGGCACTACCCACGGTCGGGTCCCCGATGCCCGGCGACCTCTATCTCGAGGCGGCCGACCTATTCCGGACCGCGCGCCGGGCGGGCGTGACCGTCCGTTCGGGAGTGGATTGCCTCATCGCCGCCTGCGCGCTCCGCCACGACCTCACCGTCGCCCACCACGACCGGGATTACACCAACTTGGCACGGGTGTCAGCGCTGCGCGCACTGTCTTTGTGACTCACCGGCCGGACCCCGTGCGCTCGCCGGCCGTTTGCCGCGGGGGAAAGCCCTTCAGGGCTCCGTAGGCGCCTGTCCCCAGGGCAGCCTCCCGGGCAGAGGTGCCGGATTGACCCGCGCTGGCTTCACAGAGAGGAGATTTTTGCGCAAGATCGCCATCTGGGAGATAGGGCAGACCGAAACAAAGCGCAAGAGTGTGGTCAGATCCATCAAGGAAGCTCGACAATGCGGAGCCCATCGCGCTTCAAATCCGTCTCGTTGTCGCAGGCGATTGGTACGCTCGGCCCCATGGCGGACCTCCTCTACCAGCCGTCGCTGCTTCCGGAAGCTTGGTCAGACTTTGTGGCCGGGGACCACGAGCCGAAGGCCGACGTAACGATCAGCCACGGCGAGGTCTTTACACGGCCATGGGTCGTTGAGCTCATCCTCGACCTAGCTGGCTACACAGCCGATGCGGACCTCGCTCTACTTCGAGCTGTTGAACCAGCATGCGGAACTGGCGCATTCCTCCTCCCGATGGTCCGCCGACTCAGCGAATCGTGCCGCCTTCACGGTCGTTCGATCAAGGAAGCGGCGGGTGCCATCCACGCCACCGACCTGATGCCTGGGCACGTCGAGCAGGCGCGAGCTGGAATGGCCAAGGTATTAATCGGTGATGACTGGAGCGCTGCACAGGCAGCCTCTCTCACCAATAGATGGGTTCAGGAAGGTGATTTCATCCTGGGCAAGGACCTAGGGGGAACGGCTGACTTTGTGCTCGGCAATCCGCCCTATGTCCGATCCGAGGAGATGGCACCCTCCCGCCTTCAGGCCTACAGGCAGGCGTGTCCGGCGATGGGGGGTCGTGCGGACCTGTTCATTGCGTTCTTCGAGACTGGTCTGCGGGCCCTCAAAGAGGGCGGCACGCTCGGGTTCATCTGCGCCGACCGCTGGATGCACAACCACTACGGCGGGAAGCTGCGAGCGATGATCGGGGACCACTTCTCGGTTGATACGACCATCGTGATGCACAACGTGGACGCCTTCGAGGAAGAAGTGAGCGCATACCCAGCCGTCACTATGATCCGACGTCTTCCCCAGGGCTCGTCGATCATTGCCGACACGACGGCAACGTTCGGCGCTGAGGACGCTGGTGCACTTGTCCGGTGGGTTAAGGGAGCCCGCTCGAAGCCGAAGCGGACAGACGCCTTTGAAGTCGCCCAACTCCCGCACTGGTTCACCGGGACTGAAGGGTGGCCCGGCGGCCGTCCAGAGCGCCTGGCTCTGGTCACCGATCTTGCCCAGCGTTTTCCTCCCCTCGAAGGTTCGGACAGGCGGACCCGCGTGCGGATCGGCGTGGCCACCGGGGCCGACAGTCTTTTCGTTACGAAGGATCCCGAGCTGGTCGAAGCCGAACGACTACTTCCACTCTCCATGGTGCGAGATACGCAGCAGGACCGGTTCGAATGGTCGGGTCACTACCTGGTCGATCCATGGGTAAGCGATGACCCTCCGACCCGCACTCACCCTCTAGGCGGCTTGGTGGACCTCGGCGCTTATCCCCGGCTGAAGTCGTACTTCGAGGCGAAGGCCGAAGCCCTCAGGGGAAGGAAGCGCCACTTCAGCACCTGGTATCAGACCATCGACCGGGTCGACCATTCGATAACCGTTCGTCCAAAGCTGCTCTTCCCAGATATGAAGATGACTAGCAGACCGGTGTACGAGGGAGGCGGCTACTACCCGCACCACAATCTCTATTACGTCGTCTCCGACGTGTGGCCGCTGGAGGTCTTGGGGGGCCTACTGTTATCGCAGATCGCAGATCTATTCATCAAGACCTATGCGGTCAAGATGCGCGGAGGCACTCAGCGATTCCAGGCGCAATACTTGCGCCGGATCTGCGTTCCGCCGTTCGATGGCATCGGGGAGGTGGATCGAAAAGCTCTCGCCGACGCATTCGAAGATCGCGACGTTGAGCGAGCGACCGGAATCGCGCTCAAGCTTTACGGCGTCTCGGTTTCGACGCTCTCGGAGGTGCTATGACGGCTGCGCTTCCCGACTACGAGCCACGTTTCGCTGAGGCGATCGAGTTCTTCTGGGCGACCCGAAATCGCCAGGCGACAGAGCAGAGAGCCAGAGGCGTCACCGATGCCGGAACGCGGGGCGCCGTCACCGGCGGCCAGCATCTCAACGCGCTCGCCGCCCTCATCCGGCAGGTCTTCGCCGATGCGGGAATGGACACGCCGGTTGCAAGCAGCGTCCTGCCCGGCTACTACAGGATTGCCAAGAACTGGGACGTGGTCATCACCTACAAGCACCGGGTCGTCGCGATCATCGAACTCAAATCGCATGTTGGTTCGTTTGGCAACAACCAGAACAACCGTATTGAGGAAATGGTCGGTCAGAGCCTAGATATCTGGCGGGCGGCCCGCGAGAACTTGCTTGGCGATATCCGTCCCTGGTTTGGCTACCTGATGTTGCTGGAAGACCACCAGGACAGTCGCCGGTGCCCCAGCGGTAGAGGTGCCCCGATCTTGCCGACCGACCCGATCTTTCAGGACACAAACTACCTGGATCGCTACCAGATCGCTTTCGCACGACTAAGACTCGAAGGCGATATGAATGCGGTCTGTCTGCTCTTCTCGGATCCAGCGACGGCGTCTGTCGAATACCCGGAGCCCACGATGAGTTTCAACGCCTTCGCCGCCGCGATCCACGGCAGGGTGACAGAAGTCCTGGGGTTGCTCGGCACGTAGCTTGGTCTTGCGCAGCCTTTTTTGTCACACCTCCTACGTACGCTTCGGGCATTGTCTGGGGATAGGAGGAGACAGTGCACAGCGCGAAGCGACCCTGGGAGCGGGTGGTGCTCGAAGCCGAAACCACTGCGGGAGCTATGCGGAAAGCTGCTGACCTGATCGATGAGATCACGGCCCGCGGCATCGACAGAGAGGCAATACGTCTCGACTTGACTGCTCCAATGCGAAGGCCGGGCATCGTTGTCACCTGGCGCACGAGCTAGTGCCTGCGCTACTTGCCAAGCGGGGGCGTGGTCACGACCTTTTCTCAGGGAGACGATACGCGTGAGCTGACGGCGCCCGAATTTCGGCGGGTGCTGGGAACGGCGAGAGCTCGGGCCGTTGCCGTGCGGAAGGCCCCTCAGGGCTCGCGAGGCGCCGGCCCCCAGGCAGCCTCCAGTTCCGCCACGCTCCCCGGGTGCTCCCACCACGAGCTGATGAGCCCGCCGGAGAAGGTCATGACGTGGGCGGTGCGGTACGCGAACGCCACCCCCGCCCGGCGGAGGCGGTGGTTCAGCAGCACGATGCCGTGCTCGTCGTTGGCGATGACATCGACGATGTCCTCCCGGAAGCTCCCCGGCTCGGCCACGGCGGCGGCCCGGGCCATGCCGGCGAACGTCGCCTTCGTGAAGGTCCCGCTCACCGCGGCGTGGCCGGGAACGGAAAAGACCACGTCGTCGGCGCACCCGGAGAGGAAGCCGGTCACGTCGCCGCGGTGGAGCCGCTCGTACAGCGACCGCAGGAGATCCTCATTGGGATGGGGCACGGCGTTATATTCCCCCTGATGACCCCGACCGCAGGCGGGACCCGGGAACGGCGTAGGGACACCAAGCCCTACCGGCGCCGCCGCTACCAGGGCGGCGAGGGCATGTGGTCCTGGATCCTGCACCGGGGCAGCGGGCTGTTCGTCCTGGGCTTCCTCTTCCTGCACATCCTCGACACCGCCCTCATCGGCTTCGGCAAGCACCACTACGACTCCATCATCAACATCTACAAGAAGGTCTGGTTCCAACCGCTCGAAGTGATCCTGGTGGGCGCGGTGATCTACCACTCGCTCAACGGGCTGCGGGTGATCCTCATCGACTTCTGGGACCGGGGCGCTGCTCACGAGCGCCAGCTTGCCCTGGCTACCAACCTCGTCTCGGCGGCCCTGTTCATCCCCTCGGCGATCATCATGCTGAAGCCCTACGTGTAGCGATGGCCACCGTCCAGGACGTCTACGAGCGCCACTTCCCCTCGGGCATCTCCCCGTCCAGCTGGGAGGTGTGGTCCTGGTTCTTCATGCGCATCTCCGGCGTGCTGCTGGTGTTCCTGGTGCTGGGCCACCTGGCGATCATGCACGTCTTCGGCGGGGGGATCCAGCGGGTGGACTTCGACTTCGTCGCCGCCCGTTGGCACGGCATCTTCTGGCGCAGCTACGACTGGCTGCTGCTCGCCCTCGCTTTGCTGCACGGCGCCAACGGGGCCCGCACCGTCATCCACGACTACGTCCACCGGGACGGGTGGCGGGTCCTCCTAAAGGCGGTGCTGTACACCGCCACCTTCGTGTTCCTCTCGGTCGGGACGCTGACCATCGTGACCTTCAACGCCGCCACGATGGCCGGGAAGTAGCGCCCCGGTGTCGTCAGCCAGGCGCTCCGCCCGCGGCTCCGCTGTCGAGGAGCACCATTTCGACTGCGTGATCGTGGGAGCGGGCGGCGCCGGCCTCCGGGCGGCCCTCGAGGCCTCGAAGCGGGCCTCGACCGCCGTGGTCAGCAAGCTGTATCCCACCCGCTCGCACACCGGCGCCGCCCAGGGCGGGATGTGCGCCGCCCTCGGCAACGTCGAGGAGGACTCGGCCGAATGGCACACCTTCGACACCATCAAGGGCGGCGACTACCTGGTGGACCAGGACGCCGCCGAAATCATGTGCCGGGAGGCGATTGACGCGGTCATCGATCTGGAGCGCATGGGCCTGCCGTTCAACCGCACAGCCGAGGGGCGCATCGACCAGCGCCGGTTCGGGGGCCACACCCGCAACCACGGCGAGGCCCCGGTCCGGCGGGCGTGCTACGCGGCGGACCGCACCGGCCACATGATCCTGCAGACCCTCTTCCAGCAGTGCTCCCGCAACCAGGTGCGGTTCTTCAACGAGTTCTTCGTGCTCGACCTCATCGTCACCGAGGCGGGCGCCTGCGGGGGGGTGATCGCCTACGAGCTGAAGACCGGCCGGCTGCACATCGTGCGGGCAGCGTCGGTCCTGTTCGCCACCGGGGGCTTCGGCAAGGTCTTCAAGATCACCTCCAACGCCCACACCCTGACCGGCGACGGGCCGGCTGTGTGCCTCCGGCGGGGCATCCCGTTGGAGGACATGGAGTTCTTCCAGTTCCACCCCACCGGCATCTACGGGATGGGGATCCTCCTGTCCGAGGCCGCCCGGGGCGAGGGGGCGATCCTGCGCAACGGCCAGGGCGAGCGCTTCATGGAGCGCTACGCCCCGACCATCAAGGATCTCGCCCCCCGGGACATGGTCTCCCGGGCGATCGTGCAGGAGATCGCCGAGGGGCGGGGCGTGGACGGCAAGGACTACGTCCACCTCGACATCCGCCACCTGGCCCCCGAGGTGATCGAGGCCAAGCTGCCCGACATCACCGAGTTCGCCCGGCGCTACCTGGGCGTCGAGCCCACCACGGAATTGGTGCCGATCCAGCCCACCGCCCATTACGCCATGGGCGGCATCCCCACCGACGTCCACGCCCAGGCACTCGGCGGGGACGGCCTCCCGGTCCCCGGCCTGTACGCCGCCGGCGAGTGCGCCTGCGTCTCGGTCCACGGGGCCAACCGGCTGGGCACGAACTCGCTGCTGGACATCATCGTGTTCGGCCGGCGGGGAGGCATCCAGATGGCGGAGCACGCCGCCACCCGGCCCCTCCCCGACCTCCCACCCGACCCGGCTGCCCGGGCCACGGCCCTCATCCAGGCCCTGACGGAGCGGACCCCGGGCGAAGGGGCCGAGCGCATCGCCCCCCTGCGGGAGCGCCTGCAGGAGGAGATGACGCGGTGCTGCGGGGTGGTGCGGTCGGAGGCCTCGCTGGCCGAGGCGGAGGGCATCATCCAGGAGCTCAAGGCCCGCTACGCCAAGGCGGGCATCGACGATCACGGGTCGGTGTACAACACCGACCTCCTGGAGGCGGTCGAGTTCGGCTTCCTCCTCGACCTCGCCGAGGTGACCGTCGTGGCCGCCCGCGCCCGCACCGAGAGCCGGGGCGGGCACTTCCGGGAGGACTTCCCCCGCCGGGACGACGCCGCCTGGATGCGGCACTCCCTGGCCGTGCGGGGGCCAGACGGTAGCATCGGGCTGCAGTACAAGCCGGTGACCGTCACGCACTACCAGCCGATGGAACGGAAGTACTGAGCTGTATAGGAAGGGCAGGAAGGACGGCGAACAGAAAGGAGCCGGAGTGGGCATCGACCGGATGATCGACGAGCAGCACCTGCTGACGCACCCCTTCTACCAGCGGTGGCAGAAGGGCAAGGTGAGCCTGGACGTGCTCCGCAGTTATGCGGTCCAGTACTACGCCTACGAGTCGGCACTGCCGTCGTTCCTCCAGAAGGCCATGGCCCACTTCCCCGACGGGCCGGTGAAGGCATCCCTCGCCGACAACCTGCAGGACGAGGCCGGGGGCGCGCACCCCCACCCCGAGCTGTGGCTGCGCTTCGCCGAGTCCCTCGGCCTTCGCCGGGAGGACGTGGAGGGCGCTGAGCTCATGCCCCGCACCGCCAACCTCGTCTACACCTACGAATCGCTGTGCGACCGGGGGGCCGAGGAGGCCCTCGCCGCCCTGTACGCCTACGAAGCGCAGTTCCCGGCGGTGGCGGCTTCGAAGGGCGAAGGCCTGCGGCGCTTTTACGGCATCACCGACCCGGCCGCGCTTGAGTTCTTCGACGTCCACTCCACCCTGGACCACGAGCACGCCGCCAGCCTGCGCAGCGGCCTGGTGGAGAGTGAGCAGGCCCGGGAGGCGGCCGCCCTGGCCCTCGACGCCTGGTGGGGCATGCTGGACAGCTTCGAGGCCATGAGCTAGGCGGCGGGGGCGGAGCGGAGCGAGAGATCAGTGCTGGTCGACCTGCGGATCGCCCGCTTCGACCCGTCGGTCGATAAGCGGCCGCACTGGGCCGACTACCGGGCTGAGGTCGAAGACAGGGCACGGGTCCTCGACGCGCTGCACTACGTCAAGTGGTACGTGGACGGCACCCTGGCGCTGCGCCGCTCGTGCGGGCACGGGGTGTGCGGCTCGGACGCCATGCTCATCAACGGCCACAACCGCCTGGCCTGCCAGGTGCTGTGCCGGGACCTGGCCCAGCCGATCTCGGTGGAGCCGATCCGGGGGCTGCCGGTGGAGAAGGACCTCATCGTGGACATGGAGCCCTTCTTCGCCGGCTACCGGGCGGTCATGCCCTGGCTGATCCCTGCCGACGAGGGCGACGGGGACCGGGAGCGCCTGCAGTCGCCGGCTGAGCGGGCCCGTTTCGACGACACCACCAAGTGCATCCTGTGCGCGGCGTGCACCACGTCGTGCCCGATTTTCTGGGGCGACAAGACCTACGTCGGCCCGGCGGCGATCGTGAATGCCCACCGGTTCATCTTCGACTCCCGGGACGGCGCCGCCGCCGAGCGCCTGGACATCCTGAGCGCCCGGCGGGGGGCGTTCCGGTGCCGGACGACGTTCAACTGCACCGACGCCTGCCCCCGCCACATCAAGGTGACCGAGGCGATCCAGGAAGTGAAGCGGGCGATCCTCTACAAGAAGCTCTGAGGAGGCACGGTGCCCCCGGGGCCCTAACTCCTAACGGCGGCGGCGCAGGCGGTGGTGGTGGGGGGGTTCCTTCGGGCGGGCGACGTGGCGACGGAAGTCCGAAACCGCCCCAGCGGCAACCAGGGAGACCGCTGCCAGTCCCGCAATGCTCACGATGCCAAACGCGTCCATCCCAAGGGTCTCCTACCCAGGAATATCGGCACAACGCGCTCTGGGCTGGAGGATTGCCCGGGCTACGGTCGGGCGCTTGGCGGTCGACATCCACGCGCTGCCGGAAGTTGGGGCGGTGGGAGCGGTGGGGGATTGGAACGTTTCAGCTCCGGTTCTGGGGACTTTTTGCCGTCTTTTTGGCGGAAAATAGTCCCCGGAACTCCATGCCCGTGGTCAGAACGCCTACTCGGGCAGGTTCTCGATCGCCACCGGGTCAACGTCGTCGGCCAGCGAGAAGCCGAATACCTTGGCGTAGAAGTAGGCCTCCGCCTCCAGCGCCCGCTGGATGGTCTCCGCCCGGCGGAAGCCGTGCTGCTCGCCCTCGAAGGGCAGGTAGGCGAACGGCAGGCCCTTCGCCTGGAGGGCGGCCACCATCTCCTGCGCCTGGGCGGGCGGGACGACCTTGTCCTCCAGACCCTGCAGGATGATGAGCGGGCACGAGAGCCGGTCGGTGAAATGGATCGGCGAGCGCTCCCGGTAGAGCTCGGCCGCCTCCGGGTAGGGGCCGATCAGCGAGTCCAGGTAGCGGGACTCGAACTTGTGCGTGTCCTGGGCCAGGGTCTCGGCGTCGGCCACGCCGTAGTAGCTCGCCCCCGCCGAGAAGACGTCGCGGAAGGTGAGGGCGCACAGGGTCGTGTACCCGCCGGCGCTGCCCCCCCGGATGGCGAGGCGCTTCCCGTCGACGTCGCCCCGCTCCACCAGGTACTGCGCCGCCCCGATGCAGTCGTCCACGTCCAGCACGCCCCAGCGCCCCTTGAGCCGGTCCCGGTAGGCCCGGCCGTAGCCGGTGCTCCCCCCGTAGTTCACGTCCACCACGGCGAATCCCCGGGACGTGAAGTACTGGGTCTCCAGGCGGAGTTGGGACGAGGTGGCCGAGGTCGGCCCGCCGTGGCTCATCACCACCAGCGGGGGTCGCTCCTCGGCAGGCGCAGAGACGTGCGGGTTCACCGGCGGGTAGTAGAGCGCATGGCCGACGGCCCCCTCGGACGGGTAGGTCGAGGGGAAGGCGATGGGTTCGGCCACCGAGATGTAGCTCGGGTCCACCTCCACCGAGAGGCTCTCCCGCACGATCTCCGTCGCCCCCGACACCGGCTCGTAGGCCACGACGGCGACGCCCCGCTCGGGGCTCCCGCCGAGAAAGGCCAGGCCACCGCCGCCGCCCACCAGCTGCGCCGGGCTGAAGGACCGGAACGGGAGGCCGAGGTCCTCGTAGGTGGTCGTCCGGCGCTCCGCCTCCGGCTCCGCGGTCTCAGCCACCCGGCACAGGCGGGTCCCGCCCGAACCCCCGACCAGGCAGAGCAGGGCGCCGCTCGCCAGGAACGCATAGGTGGACAGGCCGAACACCCACTGCGGCACGCCCAGCTCGGCCTCGATCGGCGCCACGGGACGCGCCTCCTGGCCGGGCACGGCGTCGGCGTACAGGTTCCACCACCCGGTCCGGTCGGAGATGAAATACAGGATGCCCGCCGGGCTGAACTGGGGCTGGAAGATCGACTCCTCGGGTCCGCCGGCCACGGGGCGGGCCTCGCCCACGGTCCCGTCCCCGGCCAGCGAGGCGACCATCAGCACCGTGCCGTCCCAGGGCATGTTCGGGTGGTCCCAGCACGTCCACGCCAGCCACCTGCCGTCCGGGCTGAGGCGGGGGAAGGCGAAGAAATCGTGGCCACCCGCCACCGCCCGGGGGGCGGCGGAGCCGTCGGTGGGCAGGATCACCAGCTCGTTGACCGCCTCGGCGCCCGCCCCGTGGCGCTCCCGGACGCACACGATCCAGCGGCCATCGGGCGTCACCACACCGTCGGCGTAGCGGTCACCCCGGAGGAGCTCGGGTGCCGCGGTGATGGGGGTGGGCGCCAGCCCCGGCTCCACCCGGTAGAGCCGCTGGTCCTCGAAGTTGGCGAAGAACACCGACTCGCCGTGCACCCAGTAGCTGCCCCCGCCGTACTCGTGGGCCAGCGTGCGGGCATTGAAGCCGGCTGGGAAGACATCGGCGACGGTCCCGGCAGCGTCCCGGCGCACGATGACGTAGCGGCCCCCCTCCCAGGAGCGGCCCTCCAGCCAGTACAGGTCGTTGCCCGACCAGGAGACTTTGTCGAGGCGGACGCCCCCGGTGGCCACCATCTCGGCGGTGATCGGCGAGGGCCAGGAACCATAGGGCAAGTCAGCCAACAGTGATCGTCTCCTGCATCGAGGGGTGTATGAGGCAGCGCAGGCTGTACGTCCCCGCCGCGCTGAAGGCCAGCGTATAGGTGATGAAATTGGGTGGCGTGGACTCCAGCAGCCCCGAGTTGTGGAAGGCGTTGCCGGAGTACGACCCGCCGCTCATGGTGATCGGCTTGGCGCCGAGCCCGGGCGGGGGTGCGACCCCGCCCACCCGGGTGGTCACCTGGGGATTGAGGTGGATGGTGCCGTTGCCGCCCTCCATCAGAAGGCCGACGGCCCCGGCGGGCGGGTTGAGGGCCAGGGCGTGCTCCCCGTACAGCGTCCAGGAGAGGACCTGGCGCACGCTGGCGGTCACGCTCGCCGGGCCGAGCGCGGCGACGAAGGTGTTCGTCACCCTGGATTCGGTGATGCCGGCCACCAGCGTGGTGGTGACGGTGGCGGCCTCCTGGGCGGCGGGCGCCTGCGCCTGGACCGCCTGGGCCAGCTGAGCTGCGCCCGCCTGGCTCACCTGGGACGGGCTCGGGATGTGCTGGGACAGGGGCACCACCTGGAGCTGCCCGCTCATGGTGGTGGGGTGGGCGAGGTCGACGAAGTGGTAGGTCCCGCTGGCGGCGTTGGCCGACACCGTCACCGAGAACGTCGCCCCCTGCGCCAGCCAGCCGCTGTTGTAGAACGACTGGAACCCGGTGAAGCTGGGCTGGGGCCCCGATTGACACGCCCGGGTGACCGGGGGCACGCCGGTGTCCAGGAAACAGGGCTGGGCGGCCGAGGGGACCGGGTCGCCCGCCGCTGGGAAGAAGGGCGGCAGGCCCACCAGGCTGGTGCCGCTCACCTGGCCGATCGACTGGTTGACGAGGCTCCCGAGCGTGACGGTGTGCGGCTCGCCGGAATACCGCTCGACGAAACTGACCATGTCTCCCGGGTGCACCTCGAGGGAGCTCGGGAAGTAGGCGTCGGCCACCAGGGGGATCTGGGGCGACTGCGCATCGACGTCGACCGTGAAGCTCTGCGGGACGGCGGCCGAGGAACCGGGCGTGCCGGGCGTGCCGGAGGGCTTGCCCGAGGTGCAGGCGCTCCCGAGCAGGAGCAGCAGCACGGCCAGCAGGCCCCACCGGTCAGGAACGCGCCGCATCGGCTGATCCTACTTCCCGCCGGGGCGGCGCCCGGCCGGCATGCCGGCCGGAGGGGGGCGCCGCACGGCAACCGGAAGGGCGGCGGTCCGCGTCCGCTGAGGTGGGGGACTTTCGTCCCGGGTAGCGGGACAAATGTCCCCCGAATGATATGGGCGGCGGGGGGCATCGCGGTCGATTTGCCCGCAAAAGGGGCAATGTGACCCATTCCCGGCGGCGGGCCAGGCGGCGGGATGCCCGGCCCGCGACGCAGTCTGCGGAGCGGTGCCCGGGTGGTACTAGTGCCCGGCGGACGAGCTTCCGAGAAGCTGGCTCAGCAGGCCGCCGCCGGCGGGAGGGGCGGGCGAACCCTGCCCCGTGCCCTCCACCCCGTTGACGAGGTCCTGGACCCCTCCGGTGACGCCGGTGACCGCCTGGCCCACCCCGGCGAGGGCCGGGTCGCAGGCGAGCACGGGCGACAGGGCGTTGACCGGGCTCAGCAACTCGGAGAGCACCTGACCTGCCCCGGGGGCGGCCAAGGCGGCGGGCACAGCCGGAAGCGAGGAACCGACCTTGGAAAGCCCGGTGCTGACGCAGGAAAGGGTCTGCCCGACACTGGAGCCCGTGGTGGCCGGCGTGACCGGGGCCGCAGCCGGCCTGGACGGCGGCACCGCCGGCACCGCCGGCAGCGCGGAGGCCGGGGGCTGCACCGGCTGGGCCAGGGGCGGGGCGACGATGGGAGCAGCCGCAGGGACGGCCCGTGCGGGGGCCGGCGCCGCGGCGCCCAGCGTGCCCGCGGCGACCGCCGTGGCCGCCACCATCGTGGCACCCACCTCGGCCAGGCGTGCGAAGGGCGAGAGCGAGCCGGCGCCAGGCGTGTTCACGAAACCGGACACCACACGCTGTCCTGCCTCCAGCTGCCGGCGGAGGAACTCGATGCCCATCCCGGAGGCACCGAGCATGCTGACCCAAGCGGCGTGGAAGGCCTGGCCGGGGCGCCGGCGGCGGGCGAGCGACTGGCAGATGCTGCATTCCCGCAGGTGCTCGGCCACTTCCTCCCGGCCGAGGGCGTTCGGGTCGGAGGCGAGCAGCGTGGCGGTGCGGCGGCAGGCGGCCATCTCGCCCTCGGCGTGCTCCAGGCGCTTGAGCTCCAGGCGCATGCGCTTGCGGGCCCGGGACAGGGAGATCTCGACCGCCCGGGTGCTGATCCGCAGGGCGATGGCGATGTCGGCGTAGGACATGCCCTCCAGCTCCCGCAGCACCAGTACCGTGCGCTGCCGCTGCGGGAGACGGGCGAGCCCCCGGTGCACGGTGGCGACAGCCAGCTGCGAGCTCACGGACTCCCAGACGTCGTCCGGCTGGTCGTTGGCGGGTTCCAGCTCGACAAGGTCGACCGGATCGGTGGGCTGCGGGCGGTGGGACTGGCGGCGAGCCTCGTCGATGCACACGTTGCGGGCGATCTGGATCAGCCAGGCGCCGAACTGGTACTCGCCGTTGAACCTGGGCAGGGCACCGAGCGCCCGGGCGAAGACCTCCTGGGTCAGGTCCTCGGCATCGCCGCAGTGCAGCGTGGCGACAAACGAGTAGACGCGCGAGTAGTAGCGCTCTATGAGCTCCACCGTGGCCTCGGACCGGCCGGCTTGCGCCGCCTCGACCAGGGTCCGCTCAGTCATCGTTTACCGTCACCCAGTGCACCTCGTCGTGGAGCCGCACACGCGCGCTACGCAGAAATCATCAGCCTCAGCGCACCCCAATATTTAACGGGTCGGGGGTGGCGAGCACAAATCGACAATCGGGACCGGGCTGGGTCGGCTCCCAGGACCCGATACTGCACAAGACGGCAGGAGAGGGCGCATCTAGCCAGTCTTCGCTCCTTTCCGCTCTTCTGCGTGACCAGCGCTCACCGAGAGTGTTCAGAAATCGTCAGGAAACGTTGCCCCTTGGGACCTGCCCGGAGGGGCCTGGGACGGCTTTCGACACCTCGTGAGCCCGGGCGGCGAGGGCGGCGAGCACCGGGATGGCCGCGACCTTGGCCTCGTCCAGGTGGTCCCACAGGATGCCGGGAGGGCCCCGGAGGCCCCGGAGCGGGGTGCGGTGGACACCGTCGGGGGTGACGATGAGGTGCACCCGGAAGTCATGGCCGGTCTCCGGCAGCTCCTCGTCCAGCACCTGGACGGGGTGGACGGTGGTGGCGATGGTTGTCCATTCGCCCACCAGCCCCGCCTCCCGCGCGAGCGCAAACTCCAGGTCGGAGTAGCCGCCGCCCTTGCCGATGCGCACCCCTGCCGGATTGACCGCCACCGAACCGCAGACCACGAGGTCGATCCGGGACATCTCGCCCAGGCCGACCGGCGCACCTGCCGCCGAGGAGCCCTTGATCGAGGCTGCCGCCCGGATGGCGGCCCGGCCAGCCAGCCCCAGCCGGTCCGGGTCGAGGGCCAGGAAGGGGCGGCCGGAGGCCAACCGGGGCACGGCCATGTAGAGGAGCTTGCCCTCGGTCAGCGCCTGGATGCGCACCGGGTGCTGCGGCGAGTCCGGGTTGGCCTTGAGCACCCCGGCCGCGGCCCATTCCGGCGCGGCGGCCAGGGCCCGCGCGGCAGCCTCGGCGCCGATGAAGTTGGGGATCCGTCCGCGGACCCCGGGGAACCGGGCCGCGCGCGCGTCCTGGAGTGCGGCCCAGACCCGCTCCCGGACCTCTTCCTTAGAGTGCGTGGGTTAGAGAGAAGCGCTCAGTATTCGCGCTCGAGGCCGGCCACGGCGGGGCCGAGACTGGACACGAATCCCTGCAGGCCCATCAGCTTCATGAGATTGCCCTGGATCTTGATCTTGCCCTGCATGAAGGCGACCTGCGGGTTCAGCTCCATCTTGTCCATCGACACCGAGATCGGGTAGGTGGCGGTGATGGTGGCGTCGGGGTTCTCGGCCTCGCCGATCCCGACCTCGGGTACCCCGTCGGTGGCCTTGGCGAAGAACTTGACCTCACCGCGTTCGGGGACATCGGTGATCACCTGCTGGATGGCAAAGCTCTGGCCCTTGATGGTGTTGGTCACGGCCTCGGTGGACTGGAGAAGGCCCGTGACCTCCTGCGCCCATTGCTCGGACAGGTACTTGACAGCCATACCCCGGTCTCCTTTCGGCTTACCCCGCGCTTTCATTGGGCGCTTCAACATTGGGCGGTATGGTGGATCGTACCCGGGAATGCGCTCAAGAGGAGGCCAGTCGCCATGCCAGAAGCCGTCATCGTCGGCGCCGTCCGCACCGCCATTGGGCGTCGCGGCGGGAAACTCACCGGTTGGCACCCCACCGACCTGCTGGCCGCCACCCTCAACGAGCTGGTGAACCGGACCGGCATCGACCCGGCCATGGTGGACGATGTCATCTGCGGGTGCGTCTCCCAGGTGGGCGAGCAGGCCCTGAACATCGCCCGGGACGGCTGGCTGGCCGCCGGCCTGCCCGAGTCGGTCCCCGCCACCACGGTGGACCGGCAGTGCGGCTCGTCGCAGCAGGCCGCCCACTTCGCCGCCCAGGGCGTGCTCGCCGGCGCCTACGACCTGGCGGTGGCGTGCGGCGTCGAGCACATGACCCGGGTCCCGCTCGGCACCTCGATGGCCATGGGCGTCCCCTTCACGCCCGCCCTGCTGGGGCGCTACGAGGGCGGCCTGGTGCCCCAAGGGGTCTCGGCGGAGCTCCTGGCTGCCGACTTCGAACTCTCCCGTGAGGACCTCGACACCTACGGGATGCGGTCCCACGCCAAGGCGGCAGCCGCCACGCTTGAGGGCCGGTTCCGCCCTGAGATCTTCCCGCTCAAGGTGGACGGAGCGAACGGCAGTGAGGTCTTCGAGACCGACGAGGGCATCCGGTACACCGCCGACCCGGCCAAGATCGCGTCGCTGCCCACACCCTTCTTCTCCGATGACACCGCCAAGCAGTTCCCCGAGATCCGCTGGGTGGTCACCGCCGGGAACTCCTCGCAGATCAGCGATGGGGCGTCCGCGGTGCTCATTGCCACCCCGGAGAAAGCCGCCGCGCTGGGGCTCAGGCCCCGCGCCCGGTTCGTGTCCTTCGCCGTCGCCGGGAGCGACCCGATCCGCATGCTGACCGGCCCCATCCCGGCCACGAAGCGGGTCCTGGAGCGGGCGGGGCTGGCCCTCAGCGACATCGACGTCGTCGAGATCAACGAGGCCTTCGCATCGGTGGTGCTGGGATGGAAGAAGGCCCTCGGCGTGGATGACGAATGGTTCGAGGAGCACGTGAACCCCAACGGGGGGGCCATCTCGCTCGGTCACCCGCTGGGAGCCTCGGGCGCCCGGCTGCTGACCACGCTGCTGCACGAGCTGGAGCGCCGGGGCGGACGCTACGGGTTGCAGACGATGTGCGAGGGCGGCGGCATGGCCAATGCCACCATCATCGAGCGGCTCGACGGCTGATCCTTGGGCATGAGCCAGAGACCGCTCGATCCCGTGCCGGGGGGCGGCACCGAGGCGCCACCGCCGCTGCAGGTTGCCGACGTCGCCCGCCGGGTGGTGAAGTTGCTGCTGTTCGTTCTCATCGCCGCGGTCGTCGTCACGATCATCTGGCTGATCTCGGGGTCGGTGGGCTCGGCGATCCCCCGGGTGGTCATCGGGCTGGTGCTGGCCAGCGTCGTTGCCTCGATCGGCGTCTCGTACTTCCGCCAGGTGGGCAACCCACCGCCGCCCGACCCGCTGCCCACCGATGTCCATCCCAACCTGCGCCTCGCATACGTGTGCGAGATGTGCGGGTTGGAGTTGGCGGTGCTGAAGGTGGCCAAGGACCGGGCGCCCAAGCACTGCGGCGAGGCGATGCTGCTGGTGCGCCGCCCCGCAGCCGAGCGGCCCACCGACTAACGGCGAGCTACCGCCACTGGGTGGCGACCGTGAAGGCGCCGGCGATGAGGCCGAGGCCAACCCAGATCAGGTAGTCCTTGTCCAGGAAGTGGAACGCCCCCGACAGCACGTAGCGGGAGAGGATCACGGCGAAGCCCAGGCCGAGCAACGTGAAGAACACGGCTCCCACCCACGGGGGCGACGGCGGCGGGTTCTTCTTGGGTGGCGGCTGGTACTTGCGCCGCTTGGACTTCGAGACGGGCATGTTGCGCATTCTATCGGCCGGGTGTCGCCCACGACTTGAGCCGCAGCTTGAGCCGCAGCTTGGGCCGCCTGAAAACCGCTGAAGGACAAAAAGCGGCTGTTACTGTGGACGTATGGTCTTGCGGTGGTTCGGTCGTGGGTTGATTGCCGCAGGCAGCCTGATCATCCTCTTCATCATCTACGAGCTCTACGGCACCGGGTTCATCACCGCCCACCATCAGGCCCAGCTCAAGCACGACTTCTTGGCCAAGGTGGCCCAGGCCCAGCACGCACCCGCCACGCCCACCCCGACGGTCTCCACGGCGCCCAGCCCCTCGGCCGCAGCGGCCACGTCCACCGCGACCACCGCGCCGCCCGCCGAGCTCAAGCAGGGCCCGATCCCGGCCAGCCAGGCCGTCGCCCTCCTGGAGATCCCCAAGATCGGCCTCAGCATCATCGTCGTCCAGGGCGTGTCGGTGGCCGATCTGAAGCTGGGGCCCGGGCACTACCCGGGCACCCCCCTGCCGGGCCAGCCGGGCAACGTGGTGATCTCCGGCCACCGCACGACGTACCTGCACCCGTTCCGCAACGTGGACAGGCTGTCGGCCGGTGACCCCATCTACCTCACGACGCCCGACGGCAAGAAGTACACCTACTTGGTGACCAAGGAGGAGGCGGTGCTGCCCACCGATGTGGCCGTGGTGGACGACACCCCGACCAACCAGCTCACCCTCACCACGTGCACCCCGCCGTTCTCGGCGTCGCACCGCCTGATCGTGATCGCCAGCCTGCAGGGCGAGCCGGCGAGCGTGACGTGACCGGGCCCCTGAAAGTCGCCGCCTGGGCCGTCGGGATCATCGTGGCGCTCATCGTGCTCTTCATCCTGTTCGAGTACGTGATCCCGAGCATCCTGCCGACGTCATACTGAGGCGCACCGATGGGTGCCCGGGTGCTGCTGCTCGACAACTTCGACTCGTTCACCTACAACATCGCCCAGTACCTGGGCGACGCCGGGGCCGAGCCGGTGGTGGTGCGCGCCAACGCCACGCTGGAGGACCTGGACGCCACCGGCCCCGACGCCCTGGTGATCTCCCCCGGCCCGGGCCGGCCCGAGGAT
This sequence comes from Actinomycetota bacterium, assembly GCA_035765775.1. NCBI lineage: Bacteria > Bacillati > Actinomycetota > Actinomycetota bacterium. The sequence goes on from DASTWV010000059.1 coordinate 496,195, forward strand.
GCCGGGTGCTCGGTGGCCGCCGTGCGCCACTTCGCCGGGCGGATCCCCGTCCTGGGCGTGTGCCTGGGCCATCAGGCCATCGGGACCGCCTACGGGGGCGTCGTGGTGCGGGCGGGCCGGGTGATGCACGGGAAGACCTCGGAGGTGTTCCACGACGGGGCGGGCCTGTTCGTCGGGCTTCCCAACCCCCTGGTGGCCACCCGGTACCACTCGCTGGTGATCGAGCGCTCGTCGCTGCCCGCGGAGCTGGCCATCACCGCCGAGACCACCGACGGCGTGATCATGGGGGTGCGCCACCGGGAGCTGGGCGTGGAGGGGGTGCAGTTCCACCCGGAGTCGGCCCTTACCCCGGACGGCATCGGGATGATTGAGCAATTCCTGCGCGGGTAGGCGGCAGGTCCCAGACCCGTAAGACCCGGCCTACGGCGTCGGGGTCGGGCTCGGCGTCGGGCTGGCGGTCGGGGTGCCGCTGGGCGTGGGGGTCGGTGTCCCGCCCGTGAACCCGTTGTTGAGTGTCAGGGTCACGGTGTCGCCGGCGCAGCCCAAGGCGTTCGCTGCAGGGACCTGCGAGACCACCGTGTTCGACCCCAGCAGTCCGGCCTGGTTGGCGAGGGCGGGCGAGAAGTTCGCCTGCTGCAGGGTGGCGAAAGCCGCCCCCTGGGACTGGCCCACCACGTTGGGGATCGGCTTTGCCGAGTTGATCTGGATGGTCACCGTGCTGCCGACCTGTTCCTGCTGGTTCCCGCTCGGGTTCTGGCCGATCACCGTGTTGGCCGGCTGGGTGTGGTCACAGCTGGCCTGTTGGATGACGTTGAACTGGGCGGCCTGCAGGTCCTTGGTCGCGGTGGCGGCGTCCTCGCCGTAGACGGAAGGCAGGTTGTTGCCGCCCTTGCCCCCACTGATGTAGATGTTGATCGCCCTGCCGGGCGAGACCGCCGTGCCCGCGGACGGGTCGGTGCGCGTGACCTCGCCCGCCGGGACGGTCGGCGAGGTCTCCGTGGTGGTCGTGCCCACGGTGAGGTTGTGGTTCTTGATCTCCTGGATGGCGGTGGCCAGCGAGCTGGTCGACACGTCGGGCACCTGCACGGACGACGGCCCGCTGGACACGGTCAGGAACACCTTCGATCCCTTCTTCGCCTTGGTGCCGCCAGGAGGGTTCTGGGACACCACGGAGCCCGCCGCGATGGTGGGGTCGGGCACGGAGCTGGAGGTCACCGCGCTCAACCCATTGTTGGTCAAGGTCAGCTTCGCCTGGTCGAGGGGTTGCTTGGTCACGTCGGGCACCCCCACCTGGGCCGTGTTGTTGCTCAGCACCCCGTAGGCCAGCGCCCCCCCGAGCACCACCAGGGCGGCGATCAGCACCAGGATCAGGATGTAGGCCGTGCTCCGCCGTCCCTCCGGGGGGGGCTCCAGGGGCAGCGCCGGGATGGCGGTGGTCTCGCTGACCTCCCGGGTGGCGCGCACGGGCGCGATGGCCACCGTCTCGTCGGCCGGGAGCAGGGGCGTCGCCTGCGGCGCCTTGCCCGCCATGAGCCGTTGCAGGTCCTGGCGCATCTCGTCGGCGGAGCGGTAGCGGTTCTCCGGGTTCTTGGCCAGCGCCTTCAGCACCACGGCGTCCAGCTCCCGGGACACGTCGGGGTTCAGCTCGCTGGGTGCCTTCGGCGTCTCCCGCACGTGCTTGTAGGCGATGGCCACGGCGGTGTCGGCTTTGAACGGGACCTCGCCGGTCAGCATCTCGTACAGGACGACCCCCAGGGAGTAGACGTCGCTGCGGGCGTCCACCGGGAGCGCCTGGGCCTGCTCGGGCGAGAGGTAGTTGGCGGTCCCCAGCACCGTCCCGGTCTGGGTGACGGTGGCCCCGGCATCGGTGACCGCCCGGGCGATGCCGAAGTCCATCACCTTGGTCTTGCCCTCGGGGGTGACCATGATGTTGGCGGGCTTGACGTCCCGGTGGACCAGGCCGTGGGTGTGGGCGTAGTGGAGGGCGGAGCACACCTCGGCGGCGATCTCCTCCGCCCGCTCGGGGGTGAACGGTCCCTCGCTGGCGATCAGCTCCTTCAGGGACTTGCCGTTGACGTACTCCATGACCAGGAAGTAGGTCCCGCCGTCCGAGCCCCAGTCGTAGATCGACACCACCCGGGGGTCGTTGAGGCTGGCGGCGGACTGCGCCTCCCGGCGGAAGCGCTCGATGAAGGCCCGGTCCCGGGCGTACTCGGGGTGCAGGATCTTGAGAGCCACCGTCCGGCCGAGGAGCTGGTCGTGCGCGATGAAGACCTCGGCCATGCCTCCGGAGGCCAGGGGGCCGGTCACCTCGTAGCGCCCCCCGAACAGGCGCCCCGGCTCGCTCATCCGTTCCCCCCGTGGTGCTTGCCCGGCGGCGTCGGGGCCGGGCTGGGCGTCGAGCCGCCGAAGAGCTGGTTCAGCAGGGGCGAGAGAAAGCCTCCTGACTGGTCGCCGTTGTCGCCATTCCCATTCCCGTTGCCGTTGTCGGGCGGTGGGGCGGGCACGGCGGTCAGGGTCAGCGTCACGGTGTCCCCCGCCTTCATGAGCGTGCCGGGAGGCGGGTCCTGGGAGGCGACCTGGTTGTCGACCGACCCGGGCACCGTGTTCGGGCTGACCACAGCGTTCAAGTGCTGGACCTTCAGCGCGTTGATGGCGTCGTTCTCATTCTCTTGTGTGACGTCCTGGAGGTGGAAGAGGTTTCCCCGCGAAACCGTGAGGGTAACCGTTGCGCCTTTGCGGAGCCGGGCGCCGGGCGCCGGCTGGGAGCCGACGACGGTGCCCGCGGGGACCGCAGAATCGGTCACCGACTCGTTGACCTTGAGCCCCAGGTGGCGGGCGGCGGCGCTGGCCGCGGTGTAGGAGGTGGAGGTGTAGGAGGGCAGGGTGACCCGGGCGGTGGCCTGCTGGTACGTCTTGGCGATGTCGTAGGTGATCCCCCCGATCAGGATCACCATGACGGGCAGCCAGAGCCACGCCCACCGGCGGGGGCGGCGCTCCCGGCCCGGGGCGGCCGGCCCGGCGGGCGGGGCGGCCGCCCCCGGCGTGCCCCACTGGGGCGTGGCTCGCCCGGGGAGATCGACCACGGTGGGGGGTGCGCCGATCCGCTCCCGGGCGATGCGGACGGTGGCGCCACCGGAGGCGGGATCGTGGGGGTCGGCCGGGCCGGCCCCGGGGGTCACCACGGGCACCCCGACGGACGTGACCGCCGAGGACGGGTCCGGGGGCGGCATGCCGGGCAACTCGGCAGCCGCGGGGCCGTGCCCGGGCACGGCAACGGGCACCACTCCGGAGATCGCTCCGCGGGCGGCCGAGCCGGTGCTGGGCGGGGGCCCCACCGCCGCCCTGAGGCTCGTCGCCATTGCCCCGGCCGTGGGGAAGCGGTCCTCGGGCTGCTGGGCGAGGGCGCGGCGGATGACGGCGTCCAGCTCGGGGCTCACCTGCGGGTTCACCGCCCGGACGCTCGGGGCGTCGTTGTCCAGGCGGGCGGTGGCCACCGCGATCGGGTTGTCCCCGTGGAACGGGGCTTGGCCGGTCACCAGCTCGTAGGCCACGCAGCCTAGCGAGTAGACGTCGCTCGCCGCGGTGGCCCGGTGGCCGCGGACCTGCTCGGGCGAGAGGAAGTCGGGGGTTCCCACCAGCGCCCCGGTCGTGGTGAGCTGGCCCGCCCCCCCGGCGTCGGCAACCCCGAAGTCGGTGACCTTCACCACCCCGCCCCGGGTGAGGAAGATGTTGGCGGGCTTCACGTCCCGGTGCACAGCCCCCCGCTCGTGGGCGTAGGCCAGGGCCTCGGCCGCCTCGGCCAGGATGCCGGCGGCCGCAGCCGGGTCGAGAGCCCCGTCGCGCTCCAGAATCGTGTGCAGGTCGTGGCCGTCCAGCAGCTCCATCACGATGGCGTGGCGGGTTTTGCCGCCCGCCGACTCCTCGACGAAGTCGTAGACCGCGGCGATGCCCGGGTGGGAGAGCGAGGCGGCGATCCGGGCCTCCTGGCGGAAGCGGCGCAGCGCCCGCTCGTCACTGGTCAGGTCGTCCCGGAGCAGCTTGACCGCGACCGAGCGGCCCAGGACCTCGTCGGTGGCGCTCATGACCATGCCCATCCCGCCGGCACCGATGACCTCACCCAGGCGGTAGCGGCCGAGCCGGCTGGCGGCCTCACTGTCCGGCATAGGCCCTACCACCCCGCGATCTGCTGGTCGGTCTGGATGATGGTCTTGGCGATCGGCGCCGAGACCAGGCCGCCGGTGGCGTCGCTGCCGAGGTTGCCGCCGTTCTCCACCAGGACCGCCACCGCGATCTGGGGGGCCTCGGCCGGGGCGAAGGCGATGAACCAGGCGTGCGGGGCGGCGCCGGTGGCGTTCTGGGCAGTGCCGGTCTTGCCGGCCACCGTCACGTTGGGGATCTTGGCCGCCGTGCCGGTGCCCTGCGGGCTGTTGACCACGTTCTCCATCATCTGCGTCATGGTGGCGGCGGTCTGCTGCGACATCACGTTGGTCTTCCAGGGTGCGGGCTTGGGCTGGTCGATCACGTTGCCCTGGTGGTCGAGGACCTCCTTGACCAGCCGGGGGGTCATGATCGTGCCCTTGTTGGCCACCGCGGCGGCCACCAATGCCATCTGGAGCGGCGTGGCGGCGTCGTTGTACTGGCCGATCGCCGACTGGGCGGTGAAGGCGGGCGACGAGAGGTCGGCGTCGGAGGCGATGCGGCTGGCGTCCGCCGGGATCTCCAGCGGCGGGTTGGAGTCGAAGCCGAATGCCTTGGCGGTGCTGGCCAGCGCCCCGGCCGGCAGGGCGTCACCGAGCTTGGCGAAGTAGGCGTTGCACGACACGGTGAAGGCCGCCGTCATGTCGCCCCCGCACGTCTCGCCGCCGAAGTTCTTGATCGGGTTGGAGGTCTGGGCGGGCAGGAATTGGTTGACCGGGGCGTAGGTGGTGTTGGTCCCGAGGCCGTTCTGCAGAGCCGCCACCGCGGTGATGACCTTGAAGGTGGAGCCGGGCGGGTAGGCCTGGTTCGTCGCCCGGTTCAACATGGGCTTGTCCGCATTGCCCTGCAGCACCTTCCAGGTGTTCTCGATGCTGGTGGTGTCGTGGCTGGAGAGGAGCGTGGGGTCATACGAGGGCGACGACACCATGGCCAGGATCGCCCCGGTGTTGGGATCCAGGGCCACCACCGCCCCCTTCTTGGCCCCGAGGGCCTGGGTGGCCACCTGCTGCAGCTTGTTGTTGATGTTCAGGACCACCGTGTCCCCCACCGTCTTGTTGCCGAGGAGCTGGTCGCTGAGCGACTGCATGGTCAGCTTCCCCCCGGACCCGGTGAGCTTGTCGTTCTCGGTCGATTCCAGCTCGCTGTTGCCGTACACCAGGGAGAAGTACCCGGTGACCTGCGCGTAGCTCGGGCCGAGGGGGTAGGTGCGCAGCCACTTGTACTGGTCGTTGGGCGTGGGGCTGCTGACGGCCACCTCGGCGTTGTCGGCGGTGAGGATGGGGCCACGCTCGGTGGCGTAGGCCCGCAGGGTCACCCGGATGTTGGCCCGGTTGTTGGCGAGCTTGCCGGCATTGACCAGCTGCACCCAGTTGAGGTTGATGAACACCGCCCCGAACAGCGCGAGGAAGATCAGGGCGATGATGCGGATCTGGCGGTTCACCTGCCCCCTCCGGCGGGCCCCACCTCAACCAGCGGCTCGCCGTATCCCCCCGGCGTCCAGCCCGCCGGGCTGGTGGCCTCATCGGCGACCACGTCGTGCGACACCCGCAGCAGCAGGGCAACCACGATGAAGTTGGCCAGAAGGCTGGAGCCGCCGTAGCTCATGAACGGCAGCGTGACGCCGGTCAGCGGGATCAGGCGGGTGACGCCCCCCACGATGAGGATCGTCTGCAGCGTGAACACCGTGGCGAGCCCGGTGACCAGGAGCTTGGAGAAGTCGTCCCGGCAGCGGGTGGCCAGCCCGAAGGCGCGGGCGCCGAAGATGGCGTAGGCGCACAGCAGGGCCGTGGTGCCCACCAGGCCCAGCTCCTCCCCCACCGCCGAGAAGATGAAGTCGGTGGCCACCTCTGGGATGAGGTCCGGGCGGCCGAGGCCGAGCCCGGTGCCCCAGACGCCGCCGGTGGCCAGGGCGAAGAGCGACTGGACGACCTGGTAGCCCGAGGTGTGGATGGTGGCGAAGGGGTGCAGCCAGACCTCGATGCGGGCCCGCACGTAGCCGAAGAGGTGGTAGGAGACCAGCGACCCGGCGAAGAAGAGCACCAGGCCGCTGAGCGGGTAGATCGGCCGGGCGGTGGCCACCCACAGCATCACCACGAAGATGGCGAAGAACAGCAGGGAGGCCCCCAGCTCACGCTCCTGCACCAGCACGACCACCGAGACCGCCCAGGCCACCATCACCGGGCCGAAGTGGCGGAGCTCGGGCACGCCCAGCGGCCCGATCCGCCGGACCGCCACGGCGAGCAGCTCCCGGCGCTCGGCCAGGTAGCCGGCGAAGAACAGCACCAGGCAGATCTTGCCGAACTCGCCCGGCTGGAAGGTCAGTGAGCCCACCCGCACCCAGAGCCGGGCGCCGTTGATGGTCTCGCCCAGGTGGGGGGTGATGGGCAGCAGGATCAGCACGATGGCGGCCGCCGCCCACGAGTACCGGTAGCGGGCCAGGGCCCGGACGTCCTTGACGAACACCAGGGTGGCCACGAACGCCGCCCCCGAGATCACCAGCCAACGCAGCTGCGCCCCGGCGAGGTCCTGGTGGCGAGCGACGTCCAGCCGGGCGATCAGCACCAGGCCGACGGCGTTGAGGAGGGCGGCGATCGGGAGGAAGAGGGGGTCGGCTGCCGGGGTGAAGCGGCGTACCGCCAGGTGGCAGACCAGGTAGACGCCGATGTAGGTCCCGGCGTACAAAGCCAGGCGGTGCGGCACCCCGGACGACTTGGCCAGCGACGTCAGCCAGTAGCCGCCGACGGCCACGACGCTGGCGAGGACCAGCAGCGATGCCTCCGTGTTGCGCCGCACCGAGCGCAGGATCACGGGCTGGCCTTCGGGGAGGGGCTGGGGACGGCCGGCGTGAGGGTCCCGGTGGGGGGTGCGGCGGTGCCGGTGACGGTCCCGGTGACGGCGGCCGGGGTGCCCGTCGGGGGGGCCTGCAGCTTGCGTAGGTTGTCGACGATGCGCTGGGCGTCGGCCTTGCCCGACGCCGACATCCCCTGGTTGACCCGCTGCTGGTAGTCGGTGGGCAGCGAGGCCACGGTCACGGTGGTGGAGGCCTGCAGCGAGCTGATCCGGATGCCGGCGAAGGACCCCGGCACGCCCTTGAACACCCCCACCGTGGCGCCGTTGCGGCCGACGTACCAGGAGTGGTTGACCGCCACCCACCCGGCGATCAGGGCGATGACCAGCAGCGGGATGACCACCGCCGCCCCGATCAGCAGGCGCACGCCCGCCGGGCGCCGGGAGGTGGGTGGGAGGTAGGGAGGTGGCTGGTTGGTGGAGGTGGGTGACCAGCTGGCGGCACCCCGCCCGGTATCGGAGGGCCGGGTGGAGAGCGCCGCCGGCGGGACGGCGGCGGCCTTGGACCACCGGTGGGAGGCGGCCGGTTCGGCGCTGGTACCTGGCATTGGCTGGCTGAGCGCCTGGGTCGGACGGGCGAGTCGCCGGGGCGTCGGGGGCAGCGTGGGTGCCGGCTCGAGGGGGACGACGGGCTGCTCTGCGGTGGCGTCGGGATCCGGCCCCCCGGCGCGCGGGAAGTCCACGACGATCGCGGTCACGTTGTCCTTCCCGCCGGCGTTGAGAGCCTCCCGGATCAGGCGCTGGGTGGCTGCCTGCGGGTCGCGCTCGGCGTGGAGGACCCGCCGGATGTCGTCGTCGTGCAGCATGGCGGTGAGGCCGTCGGTGCAGAGCAGGAGGCGGTCGCCCGGGTGGACATCGATGAGCTGGACGTCGACATCCACCTCGGGGCTGACCCCCAGCGCACGCTCCAGGACCGAGCGCTGCGGGTGGTGCTCGATCTCGTCCTGGGTGATCTTGCCCTCCCGGGCGAGGCGGTCCACCACGGTGTGGTCCTGGGTGAGACGGCGGAGGCGCCCGTCCCGCAGCCGGTAGGCCCGGGAGTCGCCCACGTGGACGATCTGCACCCCGTCGTGGGTGGTGAGCATCGCCGTGATGGTTGTGCCCATGCCGGCCAGGTCGGGGCTGGTCGAGGCCCGTGCGTAGACCGCGGCGTTGGCGGCGTCCACCGCGGCGACCAGCGAGTCGCTGTCGTGGCCGGCCTGCTTGGACAGGGTCTGGAGGGCCTCGGCCGAGGCCACCTCGCCCGCCCGGTGGCCCCCCATGCCGTCGGCCACGGCATACAGCGGCGGCGCCAGCAGGTAGGCGTCCTCGTTGTTGGCCCGCACCAGGCCGCGGTCGGTGGCGGCGGCGTAGCGGGGGCCACCGTCGGGGCCGCCCGGCGCGGCGGGGCCGGGGGCTGCCGGAGCCCCGGGGCCGCCCGGCGCGGGGCCGCCCGGTGCGGCGGTCACCGGCGGAACTCCAGCTCGGTGCGCCCGATGCGGACCCGGTCGCCCCGGTTGACCGAGGTGGGGGCCGTCACCTTGCGACTGTTCAAGTACGTGCCATTGGTCGATCCCATGTCCTCGATGAAGAACTGGCCGTTGCGCCGGAACACCCGGGCGTGCACCTGGCTGACATAGGTATCCCCCAAGGGGATGTGGCATTTGTCACTGCGGCCCACGATCAGCTCGTCCCCCAGGGGGTAGATCGTCGGCTTGGCCCCCGCCGCGGCGATCAGTGCCACCTTGTCGGGCGGCTTGCCGGAACGGCTGGTGGCGGGCGCCGGGGCAGATGCCGACCGGGGCGACCGGGGGCCCATGACCTCGAGGTACATCGCCCGCACCGCCCGCGCGAGGAACAGGAAGATGAGGGCGAGGAACAGGTATTTGAGGATCGTGAGGGCAAGCTGCGGCACGCCCGCCTCCCGTCTGTTGGTCTAGTCGGCGTTCGGAGGTTTTGACACCGACTCGGTCGGCGAGGCTACACCGGGCCGGTCGCCCGGTGCTCTCGACCCCTCGGGTGCCGGTTCCGCCTGGGCGAACTCCAGCCTGCTGGAGCCGATCTGGATGCGGTCACCGTAGTTCAGGCGGCGCTCCTTCACCAGGCTACCGTTGACGAAGGTCCCATTGGTCGAGTCGAGGTCCACGATCCACCACCCGTCCTCACGCTCGACGAACTCGGCGTGCTGGCGGGAGGCGTTCTGGTCGTTGAGGCTGAGGTCGCAGGAGGGCAGGCGCCCGATGACGAGGCGCCCCGAGGACAGTACCCACTCCTTCGTCGCCTTCGTCGCCTTCCCCGCCGGGGATCCGGGCTGGTCACCGAGCAGCCGCACCACTTCCCGGGGACCCAGGTCGGCGGGCGCCACGGCGTCGGCGTCGTGTGCGGCGAAGACCTCGAAGCGGCCCGACTCAACGGCCGGGTCGCCCAGGAAGTCCACCACCAGGGGGCCGGGGAACTGCCAGTGGCGTTCGGCGGCGTTCTTGCGCAGGAGGGCGGCGAACTCATGGCGCAGCGTGGGGATGAGCCCGCCGAAACGCTCCTGATCGGTCTGGCTCAGATGGATCCGGTAGCTGTTCGGCACGTACACGGCCCCCACGCTCACGGTCTTGGCGCCCTCCATCTCGCGCAGCAGACGCCTGCCGATTTCGGCCGGCTGGATCGGGGAGCGAAACGCTTTGGAGAAAAAGCCGTCGACGACTCGCTCCAGCCGTCGCTCGAATTCGTCGAAGAGCCCCAGAGGTCCTCCAGAGCCGACACAGAGAGGGTCTCGACCCGCGATTGATTATATCGATCGGGTCGGCCCATCCCCGCCTGGGGCGGCCGCAGCCCGCCGGAGGGCATTTGTGCATGGCTGAACATGATAATCCTGCTCATCCATGCACTAATATGCGCTCAGCGGGCCGGGACCGGCCGTGGATGATTGCTGGGCGCGGGCCGGGGCCGTCTTGGCTACACTTGCTCCCTTGCGCAGGCCACTGGGCGAGTGGCGGAATGGTAGACGCGCTGGCTTCAGGTGCCAGTGGGTGCAAGCCCGTGGAGGTTCAACTCCTCTCTCGCCCACTAAGGGGTGTTCGGGTTTTCTGGGCGCCCCGTTTTTCTTCTGCGCCGGGCCGCGCCCGTCCTTGGGAGCCGGCTTCCGGGTCGAACGCCTGTTTGCTTCCGCGGCGGGCTGCTCCCCTCCTTCGCAGGCGTGACCCTACCCTTCGCTGGTCTCGGGCACGACAAAACCGATCTTAGGTAGGGTCGGCTTTTGTGTGCTGTCAGTTCGAAGCCTGCACCACGTCGGCGGCGGGGCCTTAGACGAGCCCTCGATGTTCTCGGCCCGGGTGCCGCTGCGGCGGCGGGTGGGGGGCCACTTTGACTTATCGATGACGGCGCCGTCGTCGTCCAGGCAGCGCTTGGCCTTGAACGAGCGGAGCGGGTCCAGGTTATGGGCGGCCAGGGTGAACCCGAGGAGGACGGTGGCCTTCACCAGGCCGAGCACCCTCAGGAAGCCCCGACCGAGACTGGTGAACGAGCCCTCAGGGAAGAGTTGGCCGACTCCACCACCGGCGCCCCATGCTGATCCGTGAGGCGGTCGTGCAGAACGGGATATCCCAAGTCAACGGCAGCTCGACGGGCCCCGCAGCCATCGTGCCTGTGCAGCAACACGCGGCTTCTAACTCGACCAGCGGGGCGTTTAGGTAGGTGCGCATGGTCTTCGGGAACGAGCGGCTGCGAACCAGCCCGGAACAGCTCGCAACATTTGTCGGATTCTGTGCCGCTCGACCCGGCCCTACCTTTATGCGGGAGTTGACCTCACTTAATGGGCCCCGCCGAGGGATCTTTTCGCTCTAGGGGTGCGGCTCCACGAGCATCCCTTGAAAGGACGCTACCCTCATCCGGGCTGCAAGCCTCTGGTGGAAGGGTCCGTGGTCGGCCCATTCTCGATTTGGCTGGAGTTGAACTCTCACTTGTCGGAGTTTCGGACGCCCCCAGCCGGAGCGAGCGCTTCGCGCATGTCCAGGAGATGATGTAGTAGCTATCGAGTCTGCGGAGTGGAGGGCGGTCCACGTGTCCTTTCTTCACGTTCAAGTCAAAGCCATTCGAGGCGCCCCGCATCGCCGCGCCGCGCAGGGGCGGTTCGCCTTCAATCATGCCGGCCTGGGGGCTCGACGATGACTGCCGAAGGCGATGTGGTGCTGGAAACCGGTCTAGGGGATCCTCAAGGATTCGCGGGCCTCTACGTTGAGAGTGTCCGCATCCGCAATTTCCGAGGGTTGACGGATTGCACGGTCGACTTCGAGAGGGACTTGACAGTCCTGGTTGGGCGCAACAATTCCGGTAAGTCGCGTGTTCTGCGGGCACTCGCGGTAGGACTGGGGGCGGCTACTCCGGATCGTGACGATCTGACGGTGCTCGGCCCCGTTGCCGCCGCCGTGGATATCGTGCTGGCTCCGACCGCCGCTCAAGGGGCAGAAGATGCCTTTGACGATCGCGTCGCCCGCCGGCTGGGTTCGGTTCAGCCAATAGCGGAAAGCCCCGTGCAGGAGCGGTTTGCCTGGAGAACCAGCATCAAAGCTTCAAGTGAGGGGTTTGGCGTTCGGGGTGAGACCTCGGTTCTGATGTGGGACCCGACCTCCCGGGGATGGGTCCAGCCTAGTCAGCCGACTTCCTTGGGGTCTGACCAGCGGAATCTTGTCGCGGCTGACCTTGTCGAGACCCGGCGGGATCTTGTCGAGGAGTTGACCCGGCGAGGGTCCCCCATCCGTCGAATTCTGGACGATCTGGAAATTGCTGGCGAGAGGCGCCAGGAGTTGGAGGACAGCTTGGCCGGCTTGGGGCAACAGATCGTTGATTCGAGCGAGTCCCTGGGGGCCGTAAGGGGGGCCCTTTTGGCGTTGGCGGCGGCAATCGACACGATGGGGGTGGCAAACCTGCGCCCCCTTCCCGTTCGCCTTGAGGAGCTGGCCCGGTCGGTATCCATCGAACTGGATGCCGGTGAGGGGGGCCTCCCCATGAGGCTTCACGGGGCCGGTGCCCGAAGCATGGCGTCACTCCAGGTGCAGAGCGTTCTCTATGACCGGCGCCTTGGGCGCGACGGCCCGGCACTCCGGCCGCACCCCGTAAGTCTCATCGAGGAACCCGAGGCTCACCTGCACCCCCAGGCGCAATTCGAGTTGCCAACCCTACTCGGCGAAATTCGTGGTCAGGTCATCGTCACCACGCACTCCACCCACCTGGTCTCGGTTGTCGAGCCACGGTCGGTCAGGGTTGTTCAAAGGTCAGGTTCTGAGACTACGCTGGTCGACCTTCGCCCAACGGACGAGCAGTCACCTGATCGCGCCCGAAGACCCTCCATGCACCTGGAGGAGATGGAGAGGATCCGTCGGCTGATCGAGCGTCCTTTTGGGGAACTCCTTTTCGCATCGGCAGTCATCCTGGGCGACGGAGCCACCGAACGCGCCCTGCTGCCGCCGCTGATCCGAAGGGCTCTCGGTCACCGGGCCCACGGTGTTTGCGTGGTGGACCCGGGCAGCATGAACAGCCCTCACGCGAACGCCACAATCAAATTTGCCAACCTGCTGGGATACCCCTGGTTGCTGTTTAGCGACTCGGACGAGCCGGGCTCGCTCGCGGCGCTGAGGCTTGTGAAGTCCCTTGGGTCCGGGGACGAGACCCGGATCATCTGGGTACCCGGCCCACCTTCAGCGGCAACACAGGGCAGCGCGACAGAGCGGATGTTCCTCGAGTTCGACCCCTCACTCTGCCTCGATGCCTGCACCGAATTGGGGTATTTGGGCGAGCACGACGGCGTCCTGGCCTTCATGGAGAAACACAAGGGGGCTATGGGGAGGCTGTTGGCAAGTCATCTCATGGCTCGTCATCCTTGGCAGGGGCAGGGCGCGCCGACTCAGTGTTGGCCCACGGCCATTCACGCCCTGTTGACCAAACTGGATGAACTTTTGACGACGAGGGTTAGTGCGTTATGACAGACCTCACGTTGAGCCCAGAGCAGACGCGGGCCGTGGCCAGCCATTCCAAAGCCATTGTCGTTGTAGCGGGGGCAGGAACCGGGAAGACCGAGCTTCTGGCACATCGAATAGAAAGAATTTTAAGAGAATCAAAGGATGAGGGGTTCCGCGTTGTAGCAGTTTCGTACACAGTCAAAGCGGCGGACGAGTTGAGAGAGCGCCTTGGCCTCCGGCTTGGTGACCTGCACAAGCGGGTTGATGCCGACACAATCCATGGCTTCGCACTGACGCTGCTCCGCCAGTACGGTAGCAGAATCGGTCTCCCCATCGAGCCAGAAGTACTCAGCCGAGACGAAGACAGGGTTGTGCTCTTGGACGCTTGGCTTCAACAGTCCGGACAGGACTGGGGTGGAGACCCCTTAGAGGTCCTTGCGGCAATCGACCTAGCCCGCGCTCAATGCACAGCGGCCACGCTGCTAGATGAATGGAGGGCAGCCCTCGATGCCGCCGGGGCACTGGACTACGCCGCAATGCTCGAACGCGGTGCCGAGCTGGCGGAGGGGGCTTGGGTGGCAAGACACCTAGCGAGGGTCTACGATCACGTGGTTGTCGATGAGGCTCAGAACCTAACCCAAGCTCAATACCGGTTCTTGACTCGAATCGTTGGTGACCCCTCGTCCGACCATCTCAATTGCATGCTGGTGGGGGACGAGCGTCAATCTATCGTCGGATTCGCAGGGGCGGATGCCGGCCTGATCGCTCGGTTTTCCAGCGAATACAGAGCTGAGCGCATCGAACTCCACACCAACTTCCGTTCAGCGCGTGCCATAGCGGCTGTAGGCTTGGAAGTGGCAGCCGCACTTGGGCGTCCGGGACTCGGCCTGAACGCTACCAACTATTCTGCCGAGGGCCAGGTGCAGCTGGAAGCCAATGCGACCGAGATTGAAGAGGGACGCTTGGTCGCAAGCTGGGTTTCGGGCTTGCTTCAGAAGGGTTTGGGTGAGGCACTCGTGTCTCCGGGCGAGTCGCGCTTTGTTTCGGCGGAGCAGGTGGCGGTCTTGGCGCGTTCAGCCGCGAGCCTTCGATTCACGCGCGATGCCTTGAATGAGTTGGAAATCGACACGTCCATGGCTAGCACGCCAGAGGACTGGGTAACAAGCTTGCCGGGACAGGTAGTCATCGAATTGATAGGTCACCGAGCGGCACCTGGGCACACGTCCATCAGGCGGCGGCTGGGCAGGCTCTGCGGTAACCCGGGGTTAGATTGGACAGAGGTTAGCGCGCTCCTTTTCGGGGCTCCAGATCCAGATCTCAAGGTCCTGGGTGAAGCGGTGGCCTCGGCTAGGACGCCGGCAGACTTGGTGGAGTTGATCGCGATTGCACAGCTGGCGGATCTTAACTGGGAGGATGACATCGCACAGCTTCAGGCAGCTTGGGCCTCGTTCGTTGACGTGGCCAGAGTTGGGGAGCGCACATTCGCCAACTTCAGACAGCACATTTCCCGCTGCCAGCGGGGAGACTCAATGGGTTCCGGTGTCCGACTCCTAACGGTGCACAAGGCACAGGGGCGCGAGTTCAAGGCAGTTGCTGTAATTGCCTGCAACAACGGCCAGTTTCCCGACTTCAGGGCGACAGGTGACGAGGCGCAGGCAGCAGAGCTGCGTACCTTTTACGTAGCCGTGACCCGCCCATCAAGATGTCTTCTCCTCACCCGGGCAAGACAGCGATCGACGCGGTTTGGTGCGCGGCCGACCGAGCCGTCTCCCTTTTTGCGGTGGGTGAACCAAGCAGAGCAGGCTAGGCTCCTGGCCCAATGATTCGCAGAGCGTCCGGCGAAAGAACAAGATTCGGTGAGGAGCGTATTACCGAGCCCCGCTTGGCGCGGGCCGTTGAAGCAGCCCACCAGGCTTTTGACGACCCGCGCTCTAAGCCGCCTTACGAGCCTCGTGGCCTCGCAGAAGTCGAGGCCGCCGTCTCTACCCTTGTCGAGCGATTCCAGGCCGGTAGTGGGACACTTGCCGAAATCATCGAAAACGCCCGCGCCGCGGCCAAAGTTCTCTCCGAAGATCCTTTCCAGGCACTTTCGGAAGTCGTGCAGAACGCCGACGACGTTGGCGCCACACGCGTGCACTTTGCACTGGTTGGGGACTCGCTTTTCGTGGGTCACAACGGTCGACCACTCACCCTTCGCGACGTCCATGCCCTCGCTGCCCCGTGGCTCACAACCAAAAGGGATGACGCTGGTGCTCTCGGGCGATTCGGAATCGGCTTGATGACGCTCAGCGCCCTTAGCGACTCATTCGAAATGCACAGCTCCGACTACCACGTTCGGTTCGGGGCGCCTACCCTCGAAGTTGTCGCCGAGCGGGCAGTTCCAAGCGATTTGGCGAGCGTCGGTGACACCTCGCTTTACCTGAGACTTCGCGAGGCCGATCAGGCCACCCATCTCCTAATGCAATGGGCATCTCGTTGGGATGATACAGCGCTGCTCTTCCTGCGCTCTATTCGTAGTGTCCGATTTTCGGCTGGTGACGAGAGGCTTACACTCTCGCTGACTTGGCGGGACCTCGGTGAAGAGGACGGGGAGTTTGGCGGACGCGCCTTGGCCATTCGCCGCCGTGAAGCTCATTCGGCCGACGGTAGATCCTGGGTCGTCCATGACGCTGAATTCGAAGCACCGGGTGAACTGCAAAGGGCGCACAAAGCGACGCTAGAAACAACTCCCGTAGCAGTGGCCCTATCTCTTTCTGGGGAGGAACAGGGAATGCTCTATGCGGGGCTCCCCTTGACTTCGGTGGACTTGCCGCTGCGTGTGAATGCGCAGTTCGATCCGATCGCTAGTCGGCAAGGCGTTGCAACGAACGCCTGGAATCTTGCGCTAATCCCGCTCATAGCGAACCTCTGGGGCCACGCCATTGTTCAATTATTTCGCGAGAGGCCCGCATTAGCCTGGACCTCTACCCCACTCGGTACAGAGAACCTACAAGGTTCTCGGGTAACCGCAGCCCTGCAGAAAGCTTTGGTTAGCGTCGCGAGAACCTACGTAGCCGATCTGGTTGAGGTTCGTGTTCGGGACTCTTGGAGCTGGATCGGCGACTTGGCCTACGAGGATCCGGAGCTGGATGGGAGGCTTGCATCAGAGGAAGTGGCCCAGCTGGCTGAGTTGGATGACGCGCTGCCGGCGTCAGCCCGCGACGCCAACGGGAGATGGCGACTTGTCCTCGACGACTGGCGTTGCAACGGGAATGAAATCGCCGACTCCGTCTCGGTTCTTGATGCCCTTCGCCTTTTTGAAGACCCCAACCTTGCGAATGAGCGCGTTCTCGCCGTCGGTTGCTTGGCTTTGGATAACATTCTGGACAAGGAGCTGGCGACGGCGAAATGTGTCGTCCGCGCAGACGGAAGTCGCTGCGTCCCGCCAAACTCGCGAGCCCTCGACTTCTTGGTCCCAGCCAAGTCAGGGCTGTCCTTCGCATTGGGTCTTGGCGCGCAGGTTCACGAATGCCACTTGGGGGATTCTCGTGATGCTCGGGTTGTTCTGGAGTGGCTCCAAGAGCGAGGTTCGATGCTTAGGATGGAAGACTCGGCGGTGCTATCCCGGTTGGCTGCGGCGGGGCAAGCTGGAACTCAACTGAAGCGTCGTCTCGACGACGACCAACTTGTGGCTCTACGCGACGCGCTCGAAGGGTTGGGCCAAGCAGAGTGGGCGAGTCTGGCACCGGCCATTGGAAGGGCAGTCCTCATTGAGGGCTATCGCTTCGCGCAGCGGGGTCGTCAGGTCACGGTCGATGTCCATCCCTCGGAAGCGTATCTAGGGAGATCCGTCGACAGAGATCCGGCCTCCTTCGCGGTTGCCGCGGAAAAGACGGTCGGCTTGGCTTGGGTGGCGCCGAGGTATGCCACAGTCCTTCGGTCGGCTCTCGGGCGGCAAGGTCTCGGCGCTCTGAGGTTCCTGAGGCTTCTTGGTGCGGAGACATCACCCAGGGTATCACCCCATCCTGGCTCGGAAAGGAAGTATGGGACCTCATCGAGACTTGGGGTCGCTGCCTGGCGGCTGGACGGCCCGCAGGATCGCTATCGGGCGATCACGGCGCTGGGCGGGGAGTACACGCTTGACGACAGCATTAGCCCCGATCTCCAAGGGGTGGTCGAAGATATCGCTGCTGACCGCAAACCAGCTCGAAGGCGGGCGCGTGCCGCTGCATTGATCGCCACGTTGGGGCGGGCATGGAACGTACTCGGCGATCAGGCAGAAGTGACGGTTGCTGCCGCCTACTACACCTGGAACTCTAGAGGATCTACGCGGGCATGGTGGCTCTGGACTGCAGCAACGACACCGTGGCTCGACGATGACAGCGGAAGGCCCCGTCCTCCGGTAGAGCTTCGCCTACGAACCCCGGCCACCATGGCGCTGTATGGGGCGAACCGCCGGGGATACGTTCACCACTCACTCAAGGACGCCCGCGTTGATGTACTCAATGCGCTCGGGGTCGCAGGTGAACCGAACACGGCAGAGTTGTGCCAAAGACTTGTTGACCTTCGAGATCACGCGGATGTCGCGGGAAAGATCGATGAGGTGGTGGTGCTCTATCGGGCGATCGCGGATCACTTGGCCCCTGCTGCACACGCAAGCGGCGACTTGACATCGAGCCAGCTTCGTAAGGTGTTTGATGACGGCCCCGGGCTGGTCTACACAAACCTCGGGTGGCGCCGACCTTCACAAGTTCTTGGCGGGAGGCCTATATTCGGTGACCTTGCACCATTTACTCCCACGATAAGCGATACAGAGCGACTCTGGCGTTCGCTCAACGTTCGAAGGCCGGAGATTCAGGATTGCGTCGCCGTCATCACAGAAATCGGTCAAGCCGGAGCACCACCGGATTCTGCGATGCAGACGATCCTGCTCGAGACGTTTCGTGAACTAGGGCGCTTGGCGGGACTGGCAAGCCTACCGGATTCGCAACGACGACGACTGGCGCGATTGCCACTGTGGACGACGGCAGGTTGGGTCGAGACACGACCCGTGTA
Organism: Actinomycetota bacterium; assembly: GCA_035765775.1. Classification (NCBI taxonomy): domain Bacteria; kingdom Bacillati; phylum Actinomycetota; species Actinomycetota bacterium. The sequence continues at coordinate 514,203 of DASTWV010000059.1, forward strand.
CGCTGTGCACGATCCAGTGCTCGCATCTGGCTTGGCCAATATCGTTCCGGTGTGGAGGCCTGGCGGGGAGGTCTCTCAGTTCTACTCACTGTTCCGGCTCCTTCGCTTGGTGGAAGTACCCGCGTCAGCGGGACAGATAAATGAAGGACCCGTCGATGCCGATGAAGATCTAACGCGGCTTATGCGCTCCGCAATTTTGTTGCTCCACGACGACCTCGTGCGTAACGACCCTGCTACCGCCTCAGCATTGCGGATCCCTTGGTCTGAATTCGAGCGGTTCCAAGTCGTCGTATGTGAACACATTTCCGTGCACGTTCCCGGGGTTGCGCTGCCTGCTGGGCTGACCAGCGTGGCCGTGGACGCCAAGGCCTCCCCACAGTTGAAGTGCGTCTTCGTCACTGACCCTGACTTGCTCGGGCGCCTTGAGGGAGGAGGCAGGGCTTTAGCCGGATTGTTCGAAACGGACCATCGCAGGGTTGCACAGGCTTGGCTGGCAGCGATGGAGCGGGCGGCGGCCGAAGAGGAGGCGGAAGGCCTCCGGATGGCCGAAGAGCGGGCAGCTGAGGAAACGCTTTTGAACGACGAGAGGATCCAACGCCAAACCTTGGCTCTCCAAAACCAGGTAAAGGATCGTCGTAAGGGCACTCCGACCCTTCAATCTCGAGCCCGACCCTCAACTGGGGCGAGTGCCGAAGATCCGCTCGCCACCGAAAACACTCGCCCGGCGCGGAAGCTTATCGACCCTTCGGCCTTCGAAATTGTTAACCCCAATGGTGACATCGTCGGCGGCGACCCTCAGCGTCGTCATGCGAAGCGAGCGTCACAGCCGCCGCTCCGAGAGCCAACTGCCTCCGGTAGTGGCCCCCAAGAGCGCTCGGCCCAGCGTGGATATACAGACCTTGAGAAGGAGACGATTGGCTACCAGCTTATTCGTCAGGTTCTTGGGAGCAATGACGAGGGGATGGTCGACCTACGCTCTCAACGCGGAGTTGGCGCGGACGCTGTAGATGATCTCCGTCAATTCTACGAATTTAAGGTCTTCAGTGGAGGTGAGCCTGACGAAATTCGCATGACCGATAGCGAAATTCGCCGCGCTTTGGATGATTCCGCCTTTTTTCTCGTTATTGCCTCTGGCGTAGAGGTAGGCAGCGCCGAACCCAAAGTAAGAGTGATTGCGCAGCCGCTCGCTCAACTACATAAACTCGATCATCGGGATATGCGCCTAGGGGGGGTCCGCTCAGCCCATAGCCTTCTCTATCGTCTCGCCCCCATGGAAAACGGCTGAAGACGCCAGGGAGTCGATCCCCCATTAGCAAAGCTTCAAACGATCGCTAAGCAGGTAACGGAGGGCAGCCCGTCTGCGGCCAGCCCCACGTCGTCCCCATGTCCAGGGACACGTACACACTGCCGTTGGACGCCCCAAAGGCAGCGAGGCACGCTGCTGCCGGATCCAGGTCCTCCTCGCCGAGCCGGAGAAGCCGGGCCTGCGCCGTGCCGACCAGGACACCGGCCCGGGTCTCTGCGACGCACACCCCGTGCACCCCTTCGAGACGGGCCACGCGGGTCCAGGTCCCTTCATTGCCACCTTCGATCTGCTGCCCGCCTTCAAGGGGCACCCGCCAGAGCACCTGCCCATCGACCAGGGCCCACAGCGCTCCCTCGCTCCGGGCAAGCGCGCCCACCCGGTGATCGGCGAACGTTGCCGGACCCGCCCGCCGGCCTCCGTCGAGATCGAGGCTCCACAGGCCCTGCTCCGTGCCCATCGCAATGCCTGCCATCACGCGTGGAATTCTCCCCCACCCAAGAGCCGCCCGGAAGCCATGACAAACTGGATGAAGCGGTCGCTTACCGCCTTGGGGGAGAACCGTGACCAAGAAGGCTGAACCGCTGAGGGTCTTGGTCGCCATCCTGACGGGCACCGAACGGGTCCGGCAGCAGGAAATTGACCGCCCCGAATGCGGCGGGTCCCCCCTCGGCACCGGCAGCGTGCCAGGCCAGCACCAGCGTTTCAGGAAGTTTCACTGATCTGCGCCCTGGCCTGGAGGGGACGGCTTCATATACCATCCGTTTTGTGACAAACAACGGTTCATGGCGGCGTCCGGTGCCCCGGGGCGGCAGTGCGGATCACGTCCGCAATATAAGCTATTCGTTCGATTAATCCTAGCCCCCAGGTCTGGAAGCGAGGTTGCCCTGCATGTATACGGAGTACACGATCCTTTGCCTGGTGAATTTCAGTGGGAGCAACATCGCATCCATGAGCGCGGCCGTTGCCGACAATGACAACTGGGACAGCGTCGACCCGCAGGACCCGAACAAGATGAACCGGCCGGATTACAACGTCACCGGTGCACTCGCCGACGGCAATGCCCTGTGCGTCCGGGAGGAGATCGCGAAGTACCCGAACGGCAACGGGTGCTGGTTTACGGTCAGCGTCACGTTCGACGGCGAGCAGACCCCGCACCAGTTCAAGATCAACCAGTCGGACGCCTACAAGCAGCCTGGTGACTCCACCACAGCGTTTCCGGGGAACGCACAGTTGGAGGTGTTCCAGACGCAAGGCGAGGACAGCGATGCCTACACGCTGGCGGTCTACATCCGGCCGGCAAAGGCTCCGGACAACTCGATATGGATGACCAATCTCAAGGCTGCGCACCTGGGCATCAAGGTGAACGAAATCACGATGCCCGGAAGCCACGACGCCGGGATGTACATCCAAGGCAACGAGCAGGCCGTCACCCAGAGCCTGTCGATCGGAGCCCAGCTCGAAGCCGGGTCACGGTACTTCGACTTGCGGGTGTACAGGTCCGGCGACCTCAAGACCTACCACGGCAATACCGACGGGGGGACTCTGTCGAGCATCCTCACTGACGTGTCCGACTTTCTCACCGCTAACTCCAGCGAAACAGTAATCCTCAAATTTCGTGCCTACTACTGCGAGTCGGACGTCGTGGCCATGGTCAAGTCGATGCTGGGCAATCTCCTCTACAAATCCACCACCACGCCGAATTTCGCTCAGCTGCCCCTCAGTGCCCTCACCGGGAAAGTCGTGGCCGTGTGTTCCCGAACCTTTGCTCCCCTGTTCCCGGCAGCCTCCCCTGACCCCGCACCGATGGACCCTTCCGAAGGGATCCACCCGTACTGGGACTACGGCAACGAGGACACCGGCCAGGCCACGCCGCCGGGCCGCACGGAATGCTTCGGCGTGTACGACTCCTACACCAACGTAAAGAATTTCGCGACCATGACTGCGGACCAGCACAACAAGTTGGCCGCACACGGAGGGTACGGGCAGGATTATCTGTTTCTTTTTTCCTGGACGCTCACCGGCAAGGCGGGCTTGTTCGACCTGCATCTGCTCTCCGGGGCCGCGAACGGTCAAATGGCCAAGGCGCTGACCGGCATCCAAACCCAGACCGGGCCCCGGCCGAACATCGTTTACATCGATCAGATCGATCCCTGGCTCTGCAGCCGCATCATTGCGATGAACAGCTAGGTCGCCCGGCAAACCACCCCCGGGCCGGGTGGAGCCCCCCAGGGGGTCGCAAATCCGGCATCGCCACGTGCAGACGACCCAGAATCGGGGGCGTGAAAGGGACGCTGACCCACCGCGACGGCAGCGCCGTCGACGCCTCCCGGGAGGTGATCCGGCAGGAACTGCAGAGCGGGGAGTTCTTCTGGCTGGACCTCGAGGGCACAGACGCCGAGCTAGGCCCGGTGCTGTCCGAGGACTTCGGGTTCCACCCCTTGGCGGTGGAGGACGCGGTGCACTTCGGCCAGCGTCCAAAAGTCGATGAGTACGACGGCTTCACCTACTTCGTGGTCCACGGCGCCCAGGCCGATGCCCGGGCAGCGACCGTCGAGGTGCACATCTTCTTCTCGGACAAGCAGGTGGTGACGGTGCACCGCGGCGGTCCCGCCTCTCCGTTGGACGGGGTGCGGACCCGCCTGCAGCGCCACCGGCCAGCGGACCTCTCGCCGCCCGAGATGTCGATCCTCTACCTCGTGGTGGACCTCCTCGTGGACAGCTTTTTCCCCGTCCTCTCCGGCCTCGACGACCGCATCGATGAGATTGAGGACGACATCCTCCGGCTGCCGACCGAGGCCCAACTCGCTGAACTGTTCGACATGAAGCGGACGTTGGTATCGCTGCGCAAGGTGGTCACGCCCGAGCGGGACATGTTCGCCAGCCTGCTGTCGGATGTCACGAGGTTGCCGGGGATGACGCCCGAGGACGAGCGCTACTTCCGGGATCTCTACGACCACCTGATCCGCATCAGCGACCTCGTCGACTCATACCGGGACCTGCTCACCGGCGCCATGGACACCCACATCTCGACGGTCTCCAACCGCCTCAACGTGGTGATGAAGCAGCTGACCATCATGGCCACCGTGTTCCTCCCGCTCGGGTTCCTGACCGGCTTCTTCGGGCAGAATTTCTCGCTGCTGGTCAACCATCTCCTGGCCCCGTCGTGGACCTTCTGGGTGCTGGGGATCGGGTCCGAGGCTGCGGCCGTGGTCGGCCTCATGACGCTGTTCCGCCGGAGGGGATGGCTGGGCGGGCCGACTGCCTGATCGGTACCGCCGGACAGGGACGCCGGGGCTGCGGGCGCCCGCGACGAATTCCGCTTTGAACGCCCGGGCTGCGCTATTCGGCCCGCACCCGGGGGCGGGGCTTCGCCGCCCGGATCGGGTCGCCGGCCTGCAGGTCGGCCAGCAGCTCCCGGCTCTGCGTAAGCGAGGTCGCCAGCACCTCGTTCGCCGTGGCCAGCAGGTGCAGGGTCCGGGGGTCCCGGAGCCGGTAGTACACGCTGGAGGCCTCCCGGCGGGAGACGAGCACGCCCGCCCGGCGCAGCACCCCCAGCTGCTGGGAGAGCTGCGAGGCCTCGGCTCCCGTGCGGGCGATGAGATCCGCCACCGGACGCTCGCCCTCGGTCAGCAACTCGAGCACCTGCACCCGCAGGGGGTGGGCGAGTGCCCGGAACAGATCGGCCTTCAGGCGCTGGACTTCGTTGGTCATGGTCGCAGTATGGCGCCGCTCCGTGGGGAATCCTGGTGGATGACTTGATAATATGATGAACTCATCATGCCGGGCCATTCCTCGCAGGTTCCTGACACCCGCCGGGGTGTGTCGGTCCTCCTCACCTGCACCGACCTCGACTTGGGCGTCGTCGCCCGGATGTTCGTGCGCGAGGACCCCTGGGGACTCTTCCTCACCTGCGAGGGGGCGGCGGCGGACCGGAGCACCCTGCAGCTGCTGGACTCATTCCACCAGCTGTTCGGGATCGCCGAGGTGGTCGTGCTCCACCACACCGGCTGCCCGGCGGCCCAGGGGGACGAGGCCCCGACCGGGCTCCGGCTGGCGGACACCCTCAGCGCCATCCGGGCCTGCCTCAGGGCGCAGGATCCGGCGAGCGTGGCCGGGTTCATCTACGACCACGCCGCCGACCGGCTGACCGCCTGGGACCCGCGCTGAAGCCGCAGCCCAGGCACTGCCACGCAGCCCCGGCTCCAGCCCCGTTCCCTGCATGGCAGTCGGCGGGGCCCCCGCCACGGGCTGGGGTGGGCCGCTGATCCGCTCCACCCGGGCCTCGCAGGTCCACAAGCTGAGCAACCTTCAAGTAACCAGGCCGGCCGGGCCGGTGTCGGGTAGTCCATAGGATCATCTGCGTTTCCGAGAGGAGGCACCCGTGGACTTCTCGCTGCCGCGCACCACGTCACTGCTCCGCCGCACGCCTGCAGCACTGCCCGCACTGCTGAGCGGGCTGCCGGACGCGTGGCTGTCGGGGAGCGAAGGCCCAGGAGCCTGGTCGCCCTACCAGGTGGTTGCCCACCTGGCCTCCATTGAGGAGACCGATTGGATGGACCGGGTCCAGGTCTTCCTGGAGCGGAACCCCGAGCGACCCTTCCGCCCCGTGGATCGGGAGGCGGGCTTCCGCAGGTTCTCGGGGTGGTCCCTGGCCGACATCCTGGGGCGCTTCGCCAGCGTCCGGCAGTCGAACCTCGAGATGCTCGAGGCTGGAGTCGGGGAGGGCGATCTGGGCCTCCGGGCCGTGCACCCGGCCTTCGGGACGGTGACGTTGGGCCAGCTGCTGGCAACCTGGGTCGTGCACGACATGAACCACCTGGGGCAGATCGTGCAGGCGATGGCCAAGCAGTACCGCGACGCCGTGGGACCGTGGCGGGAGCTCCTGCCGATCCTCGACGCGGGCTGACCATCCATTGCGGCTATACGTGCGCAGGCGAAAGGTTGCCTGCGGTGCCTCAGGCCTGCTTAAAGCCCCAGCCTAAAGCCCTTCGGCGGGGCGCAGCTGCCAGTTGTGGCGCTCGCACTTGCGCCGGGCCGCCTTGCGGATGGCGGCGGTATCGCCGGTCATGTTCCGGGTGCCCGGGACCCAGCTCATGCCGAGGCGCTCCAGGAGCGGCCCCAGGGTCTTCGGGTTGACGCTGCCCACCTCGATGGCCCGCGCCGACGTATGCGAGGCGAGGTACCACAGAGCGAGGTAGGCGGCGCCCCGGACCGGGCTCAGGTTGCTGATCGCAAACAGCGAGCAGGTGATCGGGGTATCGGTGATGCCCTGAACCTCGACCACGCCGAGGGGCTGCTCATCGGGCCCCCGGAACTCCGGGCTCTGCGGGCCGTCGAGGGCGGTCAGGTCGCCGACAGGCCCGGGAACGACCAGGCTGACGCCGTCCTCGCGGACGGCCACCGTGTTCGGTGCCCGGTTGCGGAACTTTGTCCACGCGCTCATGTGTGTGCCACCTCCTGGACGCCCCTCAGCACGGGCGCTTACGGGTCCTATACCCAGGCAGGCATCGTTCCCGAACCTGGGGGAGATATAGTAACCATCGCGACGGGAGGCGGACATGCGGCTACGGCGGATGTTGCTGATCGTGGGGTGCCTGGCGGCCGCCAGCCTCACGGGATGCGCGACGACGGCGACCGGCTCGAGGGGAGGAGGAGCGACGTCGACGCCGGCGCTGACCGCTCCGGCAACCCCAAACGCGGTGACCACAAGCCCTCCGGCGGCGGTTGTGCCGTCGGCGCCGCCAGCGGTGGTGCACACGACCGCCCCTCCTGTAGTCCATACGACCGCGCCGCCCCTGGTGCTGCCCACCACAGCCGCCCCCGCCCCCGTCGGGTGCATGCCCCTGACGAACTCCGGCGGCTGCTACGAGCCGGGCGAGTTCTGCCGCACCACCGACCACGGCGCCCAGGGGGTGGCGGGCGACGGCAAGACCATCGTCTGCGAGGACAACGGCGGCTGGCGCTGGGAGCCCGTGCCCTGAGCCAGCACCCGGCTCAGCCCTCCCGGACCCGCTCCCAGAGTTCGGCCAGGGCCCGGCGATCGCCGGCGCCCAGGTGGGACAGCAACACCGCCCGGAGCACCTCGTTGTGCACCGGGCGGGCCGCCCGCAGGCAGTCGTCCCCCGCCCCGGTCAGGACGGTATAGAACTTCCGCCCGTCCTCGGGGTCTACCACCCGCTCCACCAGGCCGGAGCGCTCCAACCGGGTGACCAGGTGCGTCAGGCCGCTGGGGCTGAACGCCACACTCTGGGCCAGGGCGGTCATCCCCAGGCGCCACTCGGGGGCGTTGTACAGCGTGATCAGCACGTCGAACTCGCTCACCGACAGCCCAGCCCTGACCCGCAGCGCCGCATCCAGAGCGCGGAGCGAGGTCTGCTGCAGCTTCAGCAGGGCGTTCCAGGCCCGGTACTCGTCGGGATGCAGGAACTCGTGGGCTCCCCCAGGACCGCTTGCAGTCATGCCGCCCTCCTGGTATATTTTCTTTCGGTAGGAAAATAATAGCATGGCAGAGAGGAAGGGGAGAGGCGATGACGACGCTGGTGATCACCCACGCAGTGGCTGACTACGACGCATGGAAGCACGTCTTCGACGAGCACGCCGCCAGCCGCAAGGAGCATGGCTGCGCCGCCGAGGAGCTCTTCCGGGACCCGGACCAGCCGGGCACGGTGATGAACCTGATGCGCTACCCCAGCCTCGAGGCGGCCCAGGCGTTCCTCGCCGACCCTTCGCTGCGGGAGGCCATGGGCCGGGCCGGCGTGGTGGGCCAGCCCCGGATCGAGTTCTGGGACAGCATCCAGGCCGTCGACTTCTAGCAGCAGGCCTCAACCCAACGAGGAGGGCGGGACGATGTTCGGACGGGTTGTTTCATTCGAGGAAGAGTCGCCCGAGGACATGGCGGCCGGCATATCGCACGTCGAAGAGGAGGTGCTGGTCGCCTTGCGCGATGCCCCCGGCCTGACCGGCGTGTGGCTGGTCGACCGGGAGGCCCGTCGCCGGCTGAGCATCATGGTGTGGGAGTCGGAGGAGCAGGCCGAGGCCGCGTTCGCCAAGCTGAACGGGATCCTGGCTCAGGACCCGGACCGTCACCGCCCGAAGCCCGCCTCCCGCTCCAGCTGGGAGGTCTACGGCCTGATCAAGTAGATCTCCGGTCCGGGATGTGGGCAGGCCGGGGATGCCGGTCCCGTGGTGCTCACAGCGACGATGCCGCGGCGCTGAGCGCCTCCCGGTAGATCTCCTTCACCGGGCGCCCGAGGGCGGTGGCGGCGGCGGCACAGTCGGCGTACTCGGGCGCCACGTTCACCGGGGTGTCGCCCCGCATGCCCACCTTCACCCGTACCTCGTGGCCGCCAATCGCTACCGACACCCACCGGCGGGGCAGCATCCAGCGCCGGACAGCGCCCACGCGCACGCCCAGGGTGGAGGTCTCGGCGATCAGCACGTCGCGCACGGCCGCCTCGGCGGGTGGCGGGACCAGCACCGAGATGACCTGGGCGGGGCGGCCCCCCTTGCCGATCACCGGGGTGACCCATCCGTCCACCGCTCCCGCCGACGCCAGGCGCTCCAGGACAAAGGGGTAGAACTCGGGATTCATGTCGTCGATGGTGGCCTCCACCAGGAGGTTCTCGGTGCCTTCGGGCGCCCCGGGGCTTGGGCCCGGCGCGTCCAGCGGCTCGCCCAGCACCAGGCGCAGGACGTTGGGGATCTCCAGCTCCCGGCTCCCGGCGCCGTAGCCCCAGCCGGAAACCGTCATGGCCGGCAGCTTCCCGAAGGAATTGGCGAACTCGGCGACGATCGCCGCGCCGGTGGGGGTGACCAGCTCGGCCTCCACGTCCCGGCCGTAGAGCGCCCGGCCGTCCAGCAGCTCCAGCACCGCCGGGGCGGGCAGCGGGAGCGGGCCGTGGCGGGAGGGCACCATGCCGGTGCCCGAGGCCACCGGGGACGAGATGACGACGGTGGTGCCCAGGGCGGCGAAGCCGGCGGCGGCCCCCACCACATCCACGATGGTGTCCACCCCGTCCAGCTCGTGGAAGTGCACGTTGTGAATCGGGACCCCGTGCACGAGGGCCTCGGCCCGGGCCAGGCGGCCGAGAGTCGAGGCGGCCCGGGCGGCGATGTCGGGGCGGAGGCCGGTGTCCTGCACCAGGCGGAGGGCGTCGGCGTAGGTGCGCATGACCGACCAGGTGCCCTCGGGGGCCGAGACATCCACCTTGCACGCCCGGATGCCGCACCGGTGCACCGTGTTGATGGTGAGCTCGAAGGGGATGCCGAGGCACGAGAGTTGCTCCTCGATGGCGTCCAGCGGGGCGCCGGCGTCCAGCAGGGCGCCGAGGATCATGTCGCCCGAGGCGCCGGAGAAGCAGTCGAGGTAGGCGATCACCGGAGACCTCCACTCGCTGCGGCGCGCCCAACGCCAGCCCGCTCCGGGGCCGCCCGGTCGGCGGCCACCCGGTCGACGGCCGCCCGGCGCAGCACCAGGGTGGCGAACACCGCCGCCCCGAACCCGTTGTCGATGTTGACCGCCACCACGCCGGGGGCACAGGCGTTCAGCATCGTGAGGAGCGGGGCGATCCCGCCCGCCCCCGCCCCGTAGCCCACCGAAGTGGGCACGGCGACCACCGGCGCCGCCACCAGCCCGCCCACCACGCTGGCGAGGGCCCCGTCCATTCCGGCCACGACGATCACCACCGCCGCCCGGTCCAGGACCGCCCGGCCCGCCAGGAGCCGGTGCAATCCGGCGACGCCGACGTCGTACAGCCGCTCCACCGCCAGGCCGAGGGCCTCGGCGGTACACGCCGCCTCCTCGGCCACCGGCAGGTCGGCGGTCCCCGCCGAGACCACCGCGAGCATCGGCCCCTCCTCGGGCACCAGAGCCCTCCGGGCCACGATCAGGGACGCCGGCGACAACAGCTCGGCCTCCGGGGCGACGTCAAGCACGGCCCGGTACTGTTCGGCCGACGCCCGGGTGACCAGGATGGCGCCGGTGTTGACGTCCAGGAGGGCGGCGACGATGGCCGCCACGTGCTCGGGGGCCTTGCCCGGTCCGTACACCGCCTCGGGCAGGCCGAGGCGCAGCTCCCGATGGTGGTCGACCCGGGCGAAGCCGAGGTCGGCGTAGGGCAGGTAACGCAGTTCCCGGATGACTTCATCGATGCTCAGGGTCCCGCCCGCACACCGTTCGAGGAGGGCGCGCAGCGCCACATCGTCCATAGGTAGCCAGCCTACCGGGCTGCGCCGGGTGGGCCGGCTCCGGCGCCGGAATTCCCGAGTGAAGTATCGTAAGGGCAACGCACCCCGCCATGAATCAGGACACGCTTCTTCTGATCGCCGCGTCTGCGGCCCTCGCTGCGGTCGCATTGATCGTGGCGGCTTCTGCGCACAAAAAGTTGGCGCAGACCCGGCGGGCGTACGCCATCCTGCAGGCCACCTCGGACGGCCGCACCATGCTGGACGCAGTGGCCACCTACGGGCGGGAGCTCAAGGTCTTCGAGGAGGCCCTGACCAAGCTGGTCGATCGCCAGAACGAGCTGACCTCGGCCCTGAAGATGACCGTGCGCAACGTGTCCGTGGTGCGCTACGACGCCTTCGAGGACATGGGGGGCCGGCTCTCCTTCTCCGCCGCCCTGGTGGACGACCACGGCACCGGCTTGGTGCTGTCCGCCATCAGCGGGCGCACGGAGGCCCGCGCGTATGCCAAGATCGTCGAGGAGGGTGAGTCCGAGATGGGACTTTCTCCCGAAGAGCAGAAGGCCATCGCAGAAGCGCTCAGCGGGAAGCGGCGCCACCGGGTCAAGGCCAGCGCCGCCAAAGGGGCGAGGAGGTAGGCCATGATCCGCAGGCTCTTGGGACCGCAGAACCCCGAGAACGGCCAGGAACGAGAGCCGGCGGACGAGGTGGCCAGGACCCCAACACCTGGGGCTCCACCCACCGGCACCACATCCACCGGCACCACATCCACCGGGGCTCCACCCAAGCAGACGAAGGAGGCCAACGTGAGCCAGCGACCCGAGCCGATCTCCGAACTCCGCTCGGCTTCCCCCCGCTCGGCGGAGCAGACCGTCACCGTCATCGGCAACGGCGCCCGGCTGGAGGGCAACCTGATCTCGGCGGCGTCCCTGCGCATCGAGGGCTCCGTCACCGGCACGATCACCGCCGACGGGGACGTGATCATCGCCCCCGAGGCCGAGGTCGCCGCCGACATCAAGGCCACCAATGCCACGCTGGGCGGCCGGTTCAAGGGCAACGCGGTGGTGACCGGGACGATGGAGCTCACCAGCACCGCCCGGGTGGAGGGCAACCTCACCAGCCGGTCCCTGGTGGTCAGCCAGGGGGCGCTGTTCTCCGGCCAGTCGATCATGGACACCGGGCTGAAGAAGGCGGCGTCCGGCCCGACCCCGGTCCCGAGCCTGGCCTCCGGGCCGAAGCCGGCTGCCCCGGTACCACCCAAGCCCGAGTAGCGCTCCCCCGCCCGCCTTTGATCGACCTCAAGCTGCTTCGGGCCGACCCTGACCTGGTGCGCGCCTCGCTGCGCCGCCGCGGGTCAAAGGTGGACCTCGACCCCCTCATCGACCTGGACGCCCGCCACCGGCGGCTGCTGGCGGAGGTCGAGACCGCCCGAGCCGAGCAGAACTCGGCCGGCAAGCGCATCGCCGAGGCCACGGGCGAGGACAAGGCGGCCGCCATCGCCGCCATGCGGGAGCTGTCCGAGCGTTTGAAGGGACTGGAGGCCGAGCTCGGCGAGGTCAAGACAGCTTTGGACCAGGCCCTCATCGGGGTCCCCAACCTCGTGCACCCGGAAGCCCCCGAGGGCTCCGGCGACGACGCCAACCGGCTGGTGCGCACCTTCGCTGAACCGAAGGAGCTCCCGTTCCCCGCCAAGGACCACCTCGACATCGGGGAGGCGCTGGGCATCATCGACGTCGAGCGGGCGGCCAAGGTGTCGGGCTCCCGCTTCGCCTTCCTCCTGGGCGCCGGGGCCCTCCTGGAGTTCGCCCTGGTGCGCCTGGCGATGGACCGGCTGATGGCTGAGGGCTTCGTCCCGGTCCTGCCCCCCGTGCTGGTGCGCAGCGAGGCCATGTACGGCACCGGCTTCTTCCCCACCGACGAGGCCCAGGTCTACCGCTGCGCCGACGACGATCTCTACCTGGCCGGGACCGCCGAGGTGCCCATCGCCTCGATGCACCTGCGCGAGATCCTGGCGGCCGAGACGCTGCCCCGGCGCTACGTCGGCTTCTCCACCTGCTTCCGCCGGGAGGCGGGGACCTACGGCAAGGACACCCGGGGCATCATCCGGGTCCACCAGTTCGACAAGGCGGAGATGTTCTCGTTCTGCCTGCCGGAGGACTCCAACGACGAGCACCTGCGCCTGCTGAGCTACGAGGAGGGCATCTTCCAGGCCCTCGAGATCCCCTACCGGGTGCTGGAGATCTGCGCCGGCGACCTGGCCGACCCCAACTATCGGAAGTTCGACATCGAGGCATGGCTGCCCGGGTCGGAGCGCTGGCTGGAGGTGACCTCGTGCTCCAACGACATCGACTACCAGGCCCGCCGCCTGGCCACCCGGGCCAAACGGGCCGGGGAGTCGGGCACCGACTTGGTGCACACCCTCAACGGGACCGCCCTGGCCATGGGTCGGGCCATCGTGGCCATCCTGGAGAACCACCAGAGCGAGGACGGGACCGTCCAGGTGCCCGCCGCCCTGCAGCCGTACCTGGGGAGAGAGCGGATCGGCTGAGAAACCTGTTGTTCATCAGACCGACGCAGGATCGTAATCCGCCTTCAACGGCCGCGTAACACGCCGCTTCCAAGATGGAGGCATGCCTCGCCTCCTTGCTGATCCCGCCGTCGACCTCCGCCGGGGCGACCGCGTCCAGCGGGCCACCACCGACTTCCCGGTGCTCCACCTGGAGCCCGAGATCCCCACCGGGACCTGGGACGTGGTGGTCGACGGCTTGGTGGCGGAGCCTTTGACCTGGTCGATGGAGGCGGTGCACGCCATGGTCCCCGAGCGCCGGACCTGGGACCTGCACTGCGTGTGGGGCTGGACCCGCCTGGGGTGCTCCTGGGAAGGCATCCCGGCCGGCCGGCTGATCAACGCCGCCCACCCGCTGCCCGAGGGCCGCTTCGTCATGGCGACCGCCGTCGGCGGCCTCTACGCCAGCTGCTTCGCCCTCAGCCGGGCCCGGCGCAGCCTCCTGGCCTGGGCGGTGGACGGGGCCGAGCTCACCGCCGAGCACGGTGGCCCCCTCCGTTTCGTCCCGCCGCCCACCAAGTGGGCTTACAAAGGCGTGAAATGGGTCAGCCGGCTCACCGTCGTCGACTCGTTCACCCCGGGCTTCTGGGAGGCCAAGGTGGGCGACCCGGTGGGCGACATCCCCCGGGATGTGCTGCACCACATCGAGGCCGTCTCGTGGGACGGCCACTAACCCCGTACGACTTGAGGAAAAAGGCCATGCCCGACTTTGCATCGCTCGACGACCGCCTGACCCTGGAGGAGGTGCTGGAGGCCCGGTCGGTCCCCTCCCGGGACTGCCGGGACTGCCCCCAGTTCTCCCGGGATCCGGGAGGGCTGGGCTTCGGCTGGTGCGGCGCCCACAAGGCCTTCGTCAAGCTGTACCACCCGTCTACCGGCGACTGGCACTCGCAGTGCCAGTTCAAGACGCTGCGCCAGGTGCGCGAGGTCCGGCCTTGCCTTTCGGTCACGCCGCCGGACGGGGAGCTGGGCTGATGCCGCCCGATATCCCTGCCGCCAAGCGGGCCGGCCTCCCGGTCGACCTGGACCGGCTCGCCGCCGAGGGCGACGCCTGGATGACCGGGGAGGAGCGCTACGCCCTCAAGATGCACGGCGTGTGCCCCCAGGGCCAGGCTGGGGTGTTCATGGTCCGCATCCGCACCAGCGGGATCGTCGATTCCGACGCCGCCCGTGCGCTGGCCGACCTGGCCGACGACGTGAGCGGGGGCTGGGTCCACCTGACCACCCGCCAGCAGGCCGAGCTGCACCACGTCCCCGCCCGCCTGGTGCCGCCGTCGCTGGAGCGGATCCGGCGCATGGGCCTCTCCAACCAGTCCACGTGCGGCCACACCATGCGGGGGGTGCTGTCGTGCCCGGAGGCGGGCGTCGGGCTGGAGGAGCCATTCGACTGCTACCCGGACGCCCGGGCGACCGCCGACTCGATCATCGCCCGGACCCCCCTCCTGGACACCCAGATGCCGCAGCGGATCAATGTGGCCTTCGGGGGCTGCCCGGCCTGCCGGGAGCATGCTCTGATCAACGATCTGTCGTTCGTCTCGGTGATCGGGCCTGACCAGGGCTCGGGGCCCGAGCTGGGCTACGAGGTGTGGATCGGGGGGTCGCTCGGGAAGACGAACCCCACGCTGTCGGTCAAGGCGATCGACTTCCTCCCCCGCCGCCAGGTGCTGGCCGCCGCGAACGCCCTGTTCGACGTCTTCATCGAGCACAGCGACTTCGACGACCCGCGCAAGGGCCGGCTCAAGTTCCTCATCCGCAAGCTGGGGGCCGAGGCGGTGGTGGAGCTGTTCCTCGCCGCCCTTGCCCGACGCCTGACCGAGAAGTGGCCGGAGCCCCACCCCGTCTCGACGCCGCTGTCGTCGTCCCTGGCCTCGATCTTCAGCCGGGCGCCGGAGGGGGGTTGGGGCAGCGGCGTGCGGCCGCAGCGGACCCCGGGCTGGGCGATGGTGACTGTCAACGTCCCCCTGGGCGACATCGATTCCGCCGACCTGCGGGAGCTGGCGCGGGTGGCGGACAGCTATGCCGACGAGGAGCTCCACATCACCCGCAACCAGAACATCCTGTTCCGCCACGTGCGCATCGAAGAGGTGCCGGTGGTCCGGGAGATCGTCGAGCGGCTGGGCATGGGCCTGGAGGGAACCGACCAGGCCCGGGACGTCCGCTCGTGCACCGGCGGGCCGGTGTGCAGCCTGGCGCTGACCCCCTCGCAGCGCCTCGGCTTCGACCTCCTGGACCACCCGGCGCTGGCCCGCAACTCGGGTCTCCGGGTGCACATCTCGGGCTGCCCCAACGCCTGCGCCCAGCACCAGACCGCCGACCTCGGCTTCTCGGGCGGCAAGGTGACCATCGGGGGGAGCTCGGTGATCGGTTACCAGGTATGGCTGGGCGGCGACCTGCGCACCGGGACCTTCGGCTCGGCCGTCGGGCGGGTGTCGCACCGCGACGTCCCGGCCATCGTCAGCGCCATCGCCGGCATCTGGGAGGCGCTGCGGGAGCGGGGCGAGACCCTGAGCGACACTGTCGCCCGGCTGGGGATCGAGGCCTACCAGGCCCAGATCGAGGCGGTGTTCCGGGGCCGGTGGGAGCCCGGCCCGGAACCGATGCTCCCCGGGCCGGACCTGCCCGTGATCGACCTGCGCGTCCCTGCGGTGGTGGGAGCATGAGCGCCGGGGTGGGGTCGGGCTCGCTGGTCCGGGCCGCCTCGGTGACCGACGTCCCCCCCGGCTGGGTGTTGAAGGTGCGGGTCGACACGACCGAGCTGGCGCTGGCGAACTGCGGCGGCGAGATCATCGCCCTGGAGAACGCCTGCTCGCACGCCGGCGGGCCGCTGGGCGACAACCGGCTGAAGGACGGCTGCCACCTGGAGTGCCCGTGGCACAACTCGGTGTTCGACGCCCGTACCGGCGAGGTGGTCAGGGGTCCGGCCCGCAAGGCGCAGAAGCGGTACCCGGTGACCGTGGAGGACGGGTCGATCTACGTGTCCGTCGAGTAGGCGGGGTTGGGGGTGCGCCCCCGGTAGACTCGACCCCGGAGGGCTCGCGTAACGGCATCGCAGCGGCCTTGAAAGTCGCCGACCGAGAGGTCATCGGGGTTCGAATCCCCGGCCCTCCGCGCACTGGTCGTGCCTTGCCCCCCCCTCCGGCCCCCCGCTACATCGGCCTGCCCCGCCGTCCGAAGCATCGCTGTGGATACTGTGAGTGTTTAGGGGTGCTATAGGGGCCTGAGCACTCACAGACTCTCTCGGTCCATTACCAGACGCCCAATTTGGTCAGGTTGACGTGGCAGTAGACCGACCAGCGCGGCACGGCCGTCGCTGGCGTACTCAATCGGCCGAAGGCGGTCAGCCACGATCGTCACCTACCACGGCGGCGCGAGCCGGCGGCCTGGACGCCGCCGCATCCACGCACAGCGCCCGCAACCCTTGAACCCTCTAGGGCGCGGGAAGCGGGATCGGTCCGGGGTCGTACAATCCAGGGTGGAGGCATCGCCTAGTCAGGTCTATGGCGCGGGATTGCTAATCCCGTTGGGGCGCAAGCCCCTCGCGCGTTCGAATCGCGCTGCCTCCGCGCCATGAGTCGTCGCCATCCGTATTCGCTCGGAAGGGCCCGGCGGAGCCTCTACCGGACCGCGCGCATCCTGGGCGACATCGAGGCGGTCCAGCGCTCGGCGCGGCGGGGATCGGTGGTGCCGATCGCCCGGCGCATGGAACGCAGGGTCGTGCGGCGGGCGGTCGGGAGGTCGCTCCGCCGGATGGGCCTGTAAGGCTTTGGTGCTACCCTCGGGAGCGAGCGCCCTTAGCTCAGTGGATTAGAGCGTGTGGCTACGGACCACAAGGTCGGGGGTTCGAATCCCTCAGGGCGCGCAGTGAACCTCCTCCCATCCGCCGACGATCTCCGGTACATGGATCTGGCCTTGGCTGAGGCGCGCCGGGCGGTGGGACACGACGACGTGCCCGTCGGGGCTGTGGCCGTGGCAGTGGCCTCCGGAGAGGTCGTCGCCTCGGCGCACAACGAGCGAGAGCTGCGGGGGGACCCCACCGCCCACGCCGAGATCCTGGCCCTCCGGGCCGCCGCCGACGCCCTGGGCCGCTGGCGGCTGAACGACATCACGCTGTACGTCACGCTGGAACCGTGCCCGATGTGCGCCGGCGCCATGGTGGCCGCCCGGCTGGGCCGCCTGGTGTACGGGGCCGCCGACGAGCGGTCGGGGGCGGCCTACTCCACCTACAACATCGTCCAGGACCCCCGCCTCAACCACGAGTGCGCGCTCACCACGGGCGTGGCGGCGGAGGCCTGCGCCGAGCTGCTGACCGAGTTCTTCCGGGCGAAGCGGGGGCAGGTGGAGCTTCTGTGAGGCAGCCCCAGCCGGGAGGCGCCCCTCTGCTCCGGGCGGGCCCCAGGTTGCGATAATGGCAGAGGTGGAGTACCGAAGCGGCCGACCGGGCGCGCCTCGAAAGCGCGTGAGCCTTTACGGGCTCCGTGGGTTCGAATCCCACCTCCACCGCAGGAGCAGTTCACTCTGGCAGCGGTTCTGGGGACTTTATGCCGTCTTTTTGACGGAAAAATGTCCCCACAAGTAGGTCCGGGCGCAGTTTGACCCTTCGGGATGTAGCGATGGCGGAGCAGAGCGAGGCGGACCGTAGTACACCTACGCCGTGAATGACGCCGCGGCGGACGTGACCCTGGACCTCGACGGGCACGACGTCACCATCTCGAATCCGGGCAAGGTGTATTTCGCCGAGCGCGGCGAGACCAAGCTCGATCTCGTCGAGTACTACCGGTCGGTACGGGAGCCCATCCTGGCGGCCATGGGCGGCCGGCCGGTGCTGCTCCAGCGCTTCCCCCAGGGGGCGGGCGGGCCCTCCTTCTTCCAGAAACGGGTTCCCGCCACCCGGCCCGACTGGCTCCAGACCGCCGTGGTGAGCACCCCGAACGGAACCACGTCGGACGCCCTGGTGGCCGCCGACCTCGCCCACGTCATCTGGGCGGTAAACCTGGGCTGCCTGGGCTTCCACGTGTGGCCCAGCATGGCTGCCGACCAGCAGCACGCCGACGAGCTGCGCATCGATCTGGACCCGGGCCCGGGCGTGACCTTCGCCATGGTGCGGGAGGCGGCGCTGGTGGTGCGGGACTTCCTGGAGGAGCTCGGCCTCACCGGCTGGCCGAAGACCACCGGCAATCGCGGCATCCACATCTACCTGCGCCTCGAGCCCCGCTGGACCGGCATCGAGGTGCGCGCCGCCGCCGTCGCCCTTGCCCGGGAGCTGGAGCGCCGACGGGGCGACCTGGTGACCTGTGCCTGGTGGAAGGAGGAGCGGGGCACCCGGGTGTTCATCGATTTCAACCAGAACGCGCCCCACAAGACGGTGTTCGGGGCGTGGTGCGTCCGGGCCCGGCCGGGTGCCCAGGTGTCCACGCCGTTCCACTGGGCCGAGTTGGACGAGGCCTTCCACCCCGACCGTTTCACGATGCCGGTGGTGACGCGACGCGTGGCGCGCGACGGGAACCCGTGGGCGGGTATGGGGCGGCAGTCTCTCGAGCCGCTGCTGGTCCTCTCGGAGCGCGACCGGGCCAACGGGCTGCACGACGCCCCGTGGCCCCCGGTCTACCCGAAAATGCCCGACGAGCCCCCGCGCGTGGCGCCCAGCCGGGCCAAGAAGCTCAGCTGAAGATCACGCAGCCCCAGTAGCACACCCCGTAGGCCGCGGCGTTGCCGTCGGACAGATGGTGGTAGCAGCTGTCACCGCACGACATCCAGGCCTGCGACATCATGTTGTGCGGGCCTCCTCCCGTGCTCGCCTGGCCGGGCGCGTCGCCCGCGTGCGGGTTGCGCTTGGCCACGTCCAGCACGCCCTGGATGCCGCTCTGGATGCCGGCGTGGTCGCCATTCTTCAGAGCCGCCAACGAGTCCTCGATGTGCTTGCGCATGGTTTCCTTCTCGTTGGGCGGCAGGGTGGCGGGGATCTTGTTGATGATGTCCTGCTTCCGGGCCACGATCTCGTCAACGGTAAGTGGTGCTTGCTGTGCCATGGTTCCTCTCCTTTCAGTTAGCTTTAGGTGATCTACCCGTATCCCGGCGGTTCATGTCTGTGGCAACATGCAGCCCTCATGGCCCTCACCGTCGTCGGCTCCGTCGCCTTTGACGCCGTCACCACCCCCTTCGGCTCCCGGGAGCGGATGCTGGGCGGCTCGGCGACCCACTTCTCGCTGGCTGCCAGCTTTTTCGCCCCCGTGCGCCTGGTGGGCGTCGTCGGCGACGACTTCGGCGACGAGCACATCGCCGTCCTGACCGCCCGGGGTGTCAACCTCGACGACCTCGAGCGGGTGCCGGGCAAGACGTTCTTCTGGGAGGGCGTCTACGGCGACGACCTGAACACGGTCGACACGCTGGCCACCGACCTCAACGTCTTCGCCGATTTCTCCCCCAAGCTGTCGCCGGGCAGCCGGGAGGCGGGGACGCTGTTCCTGGGCAACATCCACCCCGGCCTGCAGGCGGCGGTGCGGGCCGAGTCGGGAGCGGGCCTCGTGGGCCTGGACTCCATGAAGCTCTGGATCGATACCCAACGCGACGAGCTGCTGGAGGTGGCGAGCCGGGTGGATGCGTTGCTGCTCAACGATTCCGAGGTCCGGGCCCTCACCGGCGAACCGAACACGGTGCGCGCCGCCGCCCGCCTGCGGGAAGTAGGGCCGCGCTTCGTCGTGGTCAAGCGTGGGGAGTATGGGGCGGCGCTGTTCTCGGACGAGGGGTTCTTCGGGATGCCCGGCTACCCGCTGGAGACCGTCCTCGACCCGACCGGGGCGGGCGACAGCTTTGCCGGCGGGTTCTTCGGCTACCTGGCGGGCCAGGCCGGGGAGCTGTCGGCCACCGAGTTGCGCCGGGCGATGGCCGTGGGCTCGGTTATGGCGTCGTTCAACGTGGAGGGCTTCGGCACCGAGCGGGTGCAGGCCTTGACCGAGGCGGAGATCCGGCAGCGGTTCGACGATTTCAAAGCCATGATGAGCGTCGAGGCCCTGGAGCTGTGGTCCGCCCTCAGGTAGCCGCCCTCACGTAATCCTGTCCTGCATCTCCCAGGCATGGTCCAGCACGTGCCAGGCGATGCGGCGGGCCGTCTGGCGGGGGGGCCACATCTTCTCGGCCGGAGGACCACCCGCGTGCGGGACGGCAATGGCGCCCACCAGGAGGTCACGCTCGGCGCGGATCGCCCCCCAGTCCCGGAGCGCCGGCTGCTGCACCCGGAGACCCAGTTTGCGGGCGTACACGACTTCGGCCCCCAGCACATGGCCCAGCATCGTGTCCCGGTTGCGGCCGCCCCCCCGGGGACCCGGGCGCAGCTCCTCGGGAGCGGTGGCGGCAACGGCGTCGAGGGTGTCCCAGGCGGCGTGCAGCAGGGCGGCGAACCGGGCCGCGTCGGCAGAAGACATCGGCCGGAGGTCGGACGGGCGCCGCGCGCTGGGAGCGCCGAAATCGGTCGTCGAGTCACCCGGGGCTTCCTCGACCACCGTGAAGCCGGCCTCGGGCAGGGCGAGCCCGGCGCGGGTGGCCACCGGCGCGTAGCGTGCCACGTACTCGCCCAGCGCCTCGACGGCGAGATCGGCGGTCCGCCCCGCCCGGCACCATCCCGGCCAGTCGATGGCGGCCGCGAAGACCTTCTTGGTCCCCAGCTCCAGGCCCACCTCGATCATGCCCGAGTCACCCCCTTCACCGCGGCGTCAGCCCCCATCAGGGCCCCCTCCCAGGGCCCCCTCCGGCTCCGGGGCGCCGGTGCCCGGCCCTGGGGCTGGTGGGGATCGGGCCGGGGCTTGACCGGCGGCACCTTCCGCTCGATCGGCTCGGGTCCCAGCGTGATGGGCTCGCCGTGATGGCTGACCGCAAGCTCGGCCCCTTCCTCCAGCACGTAGCGGGCCACCTCGGAGGTCACCTCGACCCGGATCAGCCGCCCGCGGTAGGTGAGCCGGAAGGCGAGCTTCTCCAAGGCACCGGGCAGCCGGGGGGCGAAGCTGAGCTGGCCATCGTGGTCGCGCATCCCGCCGAAGCCGCACACCGACGCCAGCCAGACGCCCGCCAGCGAGGCCATGTGGACGCCGTCAGAGACGTTGCTCTCCAGGTCGTGCAGGTCCATCAGCCCGGCCTCGCCCATGTAGTCGTATGCCAGGTCGAGGTGGCCGACCTCGGCGGCGACGATCGCCTGGGTGCACGCCGACAGCGAGGAGTCCCGTACGGTGAGCGCCTCGTAGTACTCGAAGTTGCGGGCCTTCTCGTCGTCGGTGAAGCAGTCGCCCCGGAGATCGAGGGCGAGCACCAGGTCGGCCTGCTTGCACACCTGCTTCCGGTACAGATCGAAGTACGGGAAGCTGAGCATGAGCGGGTACTGCTCGGGCTCGGTGCCGGCGAAGTCCCACACCTGGTAGTGCGTGAAGCCCTCGGCCTGCGGGTGAACGTTGAGGGCCTCGTCGAAGGGCACGAACATGGCCCCGGCGGCATCCCGCCAGCTCGCCGCCTCCTCGGCGTCGGCGCCCAGGGCGGCGGCCTCGTTCGGGAAGCGCTCGACCGCGTCGGCGGCCGCCCGCAGGTTCCGTTCGGCCATGAGGTTGGTGTAGACGTTGTTGTCCCCCAGGGCGCTGTACTCGTCGGGGCCGGTGACGCCGTCGATGCGGAAGCGGCCCTCGAGGTCGTGGTGGCCCAGTCCCCGCCACAGCCGGGCGGTCTCCACCAGGATCTCCAGTCCCGGGCCCCGCCCGAATTCCTTGTCCTCGCTGGCCGACTGGTAGCGCACGACGGCATCGGCGATGTCGGCGTTGATGTGGAACGCCGCCGTACCCGCCGGCCAGTAGCCCGAGCACTCCTCGCCGCCGATGGTCCGCCAGGGGAAGGCCGCCCCGCTGAGGCCCAGGACCTTGGCCCGGTCCCGGGCCTTGGGCAGGGTCGAATGGCGCCAGGCGAGAGCGTCCCGGACCGCCTGGGGGGCGGTGTACGTCAGGGCACGGAGCACGAAGGACTCGGAATCCCAGAAGGCGTGGCCGTCGTAGCCCGGACCGGTGAGCCCCTTGGCCGGGATCGCCCGGTGCTCGCCCCGGGCGCCCGCCTGCAGGACGTGGAAGAGGGCGAAGCGCACCGCCTGCTGCAACTCGGCGTCGCCCTCGATCTCTACGTCGGCCCGGGCCCAGAACGCAGCCAGGAAGTCTGCCTGCTCCTTCGCCAGTCCCTCCCAGCCCCGCCGCCGGGCGGACGCCAGCGCCGCCTCCGCCTGGTCGCGCAGGGCGGGGACCGCCCGCTCGCTGGACCAGCCGTAGGAGAGAAATTTGACGATGCGCAAGGGGTTCCCGGGCTCAACGTCGGTCGCCACGGTCAGGCGGGCGAGGTCTTCGGAGGACTCGCAGCGCATCTCGGAGGTCTCGGCCCCCGAGACCACGTGGTCCATGGCGGCTGCCACCCGCAGCCGGCTCGCCCGCGTGGAGTGCACCAGGACCGCCCGGCCCTCGCGGGCGACGTGCAGCTCGGAGACCAGGGGGGCGGTGAGGGCGGCGGCGGCCCGGGGGTCCCGGGCGGCGGTGGCCACCGGCTCGTTGGCCACCAGCTCGGACTGCACCACCACATCGGCCCGCCCGTCGACTGGTTCCACCTCGTAGACGAAGGCCGCCACCGACCGCTGGGTCAGCGACACGAGCCGCTGCGAGCGCACCCGGATCCGGCGGTCGGCGGGCGATTCCCACTCGAGTTCCCGGGTCAGCAGCCCGGTGCGGAAATCCAGAGCGCGGCGGTGCGAGATCAGCCGGCCGTACCGCACGTCGAGCGGCTCGTCGTCCACCAGCAGGCGGATGACCTTGCCATCGGTGACGTTGACCACCGTCTGGCCCGCCTCCGGGTAGCCGTAGCCGCCCTCGGGATACGGCATGAGGCGCGACTCGAAGAACGAGTTCAGGTAGGACCCGGGCAGGGCGTGCGGCTCGCCTTCGTCCAGGTTGCCCCGCAGGCCGATGTGCCCGTTGGACAGAGCGAAGACCGACTCGGTCTGGCCGAGCACGGACATGTCGAGAGCCGTCTCCGTCAACCCCCACGGCTCGGTGGGGAACCAGGGGTGGATGATCATCACCCGTCGAGCAGCTCGGCCAGGTCCTGGACCACGACGTCCGCCCCGTGCCGGCGCAAGGCGTCCGCCTGGCCCGCCCGGTCGACGCCAACCACGCACCCGAACGCCCCGGCACGCCCGGCCTCCACCCCGGCCAGCGCGTCCTCGAAGACGGCGGCCATCGCCGGCTCCACCCCGAGCTCCTCGGCCGCCCGCAGGAAGGTGTCGGGCGCCGGCTTGCCCCGCAGGTGCTCCTGCTCCACCACCACCCCGTCCACCCGGACGTCGAACAGCCCGTCGATTCCCGCCGCCACCAGCACGTCGTGGCAGTTGGCGCTGGAGGAGACCACCGCCCGTGCCAGGCCGGCGTCGCCGACGGCGTGGAGGTAGCGCACCGAGCCCTCGTACGCCTCGACGGCGCCCTGATGGATCAGGTGGAGGACCAGCTGGTTCTTGCGGTTGCCCAGCCCGGCGACGGTCTCGCTGCCCGGCGCCTGGTCCGGGGGATCGTCGTGGTCGCCCTCCGGGAGCTCGATGCCCCGGGTGGCGAGGAAGGAGCGCAGCCCGTCGGCTCGGGGCTTGCCGTCCACGTACTCGTCGTAGTCGGTCACCTGGTCGAAGGGCACGAAGGCTTCGTGGAGGCGCCCGGCCCGCTCCTGCAGGTACCCGTCGAACATCTGCTTCCAGGCAGCCGCGTGGACTGCGGCAGTCTTGGTCAGCACGCCGTCCAGGTCGAACAGGCAGGCCCGGATGGTGCCGGGGAGGCCGAGTGTCACGCCGGGAGTCTTACCCACCAGCTGACCCGTGCTCCCCTGCGGCGGTCGCGTTGGCGATGTCCTGCGGGTAGGTCCGCAGAGCCCGGTACAGCACGGCGGCCCCCGCCGCCAGGGGCAGCAGCATGATGAGGAACGTCCACTGCAGGCCGTCGCGCCCCCCGCCCCACAGCTCGGAGAGCGCCCCGAACAGCAGCGGTGCCAGCGCCTGGGCGCCGGTGCGCAGGAAGGACCGGACCCCTTCGGCCTGCCCCCACAGCGGCCCGGGCATGATGTCCAGGCGGGCGGCGTCCATCGGGGCGCGCTGGGCGCAGAGGGCGAACGCGGCGAAGCACACGTAGGGCATGGCGGTGATGAGGCTGCGGGTGACCAGCGCGGGGATGAACAGGAGGGTCGCCAGGCTGGCGGCCAGGGCCGGGACCAGGATCCGGGCATTGAGGAACCGCTTGTGCAGTAAGGAATCGCCCAGCCCGCCGCCGGTCAGGATGCCGATGACGCAGCCGGCACCGATCACCAGCATCAGGCCGTTGGCCAGGACGGCGTCCACCCGGTACTGCTGGCGGACGAACTCGACGCCGAAGGTCTGGATGCCGGCCAGGAAGAAGTAGCCGCACGCGCTGGCGACAATGAGGATCACATTGGTCTTGACCCGCAGGGTGTAGCGCACGGCGTCGTAGAAGCTCAGGCGTGCGGGATCGCCTGCCACCGCTGGCGGCTCCGGGCGGATGCCCCGTTCGTGGACCAGGCGCTGGGCCTCGGTCTCCTCGGGCAGGCCCCAGCCCTCGACGGTCGGCGGCGCCCACTGCCCCCCCGGGGCGGCAGCTTTCCGGCGCCGGCGCCGGGTCGCCCGGTCGGGCTCGGGGAGATGGAAGACGAACCAGGCCAGGGCGAACGCCGGGATGGCCAGGATCAGGAACGCCGCCCGCCAGGACACCGCGGCGATATCGCCGGTGACCGCAAAGCCCACCCCGGCACCCACCATCTCGCCAGTGAGGATGTAGCCGTAGATGCGGCCGCGCTCGTCGCCGCCGAAGAGGTCGCCCACCAGCGAGGCGACAATCGGCCCCGAGGCGGCGGTCACCACCCCGAGGAACATGCGGGCCACCAGCAGCTTGCCGAAGGAGCTGGCCGAGGCGCTCCAGATCATCGCCGCCCCCCAGAGGAAGATGCAGGCGCCCAGGGTCCGCGTGCGGGGGGCGTGGTCAGCCAGCACGCCGAAGGGGATGCTGCCGATCGCCCCGACCAGCGAGGTGACGGCCACCAACAGGCCGATATCGGCGTTGGAGATCTTGAGGGCGCTGCGCAGCTCGATGGCCGAGGCGCCCACGGTGGCGGCGTCGGCGCTCCCCAGGGCGAGCACCGCGGCCAGGAGGAAGATCACCCGGGTGCGGTCCGGGCCGCCGAGGAAGACCTCGAGGTGCTCCCGGCCACCCCGGGCTGCCCGGCCCAGGAGCCGCCCGGTGGCCACGGCCGCGTCCCGGCTCCAGTCCCGCCAGTCCCGCTGACCCATCGCCGCGAGGATACCGGTCACTCCGCCCGGGACTGCGGCGGCGTGTAGCCGGTGAAGCCGGGCAGCGCCCGGGCCAGGGCCAGGGCGCCCAGCACGCAGACCAGCCCGCCGGTCACCACCGACACCGGGACGGTGGCCAGGCTCGCCACCACGCCCGCCTCGGCGTCGCCCAGGCGGGGGCCGCCGGTTACCACCGCGGTCTGGATGGCGAAGAGCCGCCCGCCCAGGCGGTCGGGGGTCTCCAGCTGGAGGATGGTGCCCCGGAACACCGCCGAGAGCACGTCGGCCGCCCCGGCGATGGCGAGAAGGAGCAGGCCGAGGCTCAGCCCGAAGGGCAGGTAGGGGGTGAAGCCGAAGGCGGCGATCGCCAAACCCCACGCCGTCACCGCCACGATGACCGCCCGGCCCTGGCGGCGCACCGAGGACGACCACCCGGTCAGCAGGGCGCCCAGGAGGGCACCCGCCCCGGGGGCGGCGTACAGGTAGCCCACCGCCGCCGCCCCACCGTGGTACTGGGCGATGCCCAGAGCGGGGAACAGCGCCCGGGGCATGCCGAAGATCATGGCGTCGAGGTCGAGGAGAAAGGTGCCCTGGAGGGCGGGCCGGCCCTTCAGGTAGCGCAGCCCCTCGAGGGCCGAGGTCCACCCCGCCCGGGTCCCGCCCCCCGCTGGGCGCAGGGCGGGGAGGCTCAGGACCGCGATGAGGGCAGCCCCGAAGGTGGCGGTGTCGATGGTGTAGACCACGGCGGTCCCGGTGTGGGCGATCAGCAGGCCGGCCACCGCCGGCCCGGCCACCAGCGCCACCTGGAACAGCAGTTGGCGCAGCACGTTGGCGGCCACCAGGGACGCTTCGTCCACCAGCGTGACGATGGCCGCCGCCCGGGTCGGGATGTCGACGCCCGAGAAGCCGGCCGCCACCGCCGAGAGGGCGAACAGCGGCCAGAGCGCCGGGTGGCCCCGCCCGGCATTGAGGGCCAGGCCGGCGCTACAGCCGCCCAGGGCGAGCTGGGTGAGGACCAGGAGCCGGCGGCGGTCCACCGCATCGGCCACCGACCCGCCGAGCAGCGAGCCCAGCAACAGGGGGCCCAGCTGCACCAGGCTGATGAGGCCGACGTCGAGCGACGAGTGGGTCAGGCGGTAGACCTGAAAGGGGATCGCCACCACGGTGAGCTGGGAGCCCAGCTGCGACACCAGCTGCCCGAACCACAGCCGCCGGAAGGCGGGGAAGCGCCGGAGCGGGGTGAGGTCGAGAAGGATCCGGCGCCGGCCCGGCAGCGCGCTCAAAGGGCGCCCGGCGAGCTGGTGCTGGTGCTGGTGCCGGTGGTGCCGGTGGTGCTGGTGCCGGTGGTGCCGGTGGTGCTGGTGCGGGCTGTGGGAATTCTGTGAGTGCCTGGGGTCGCTATCGGGTACTGAGCACTCACAGACAGTGTTGGGCTGTGATAAGTGGCGTACCCCGGGGCCGCGGGCGACCCCGGCCGGCGACCTCGCATCCGGGGATCATCGCATTGCGGCCCGCGCCGCGGCCGGTGCCCGTGCCGTTAGAAGATGGGACGGGCGCCAACGTAGAGCGCGGTCAGCCATACCAGGCCCCCGGCCGAGACCACTGCCACCGGGATCATCCACCGGGGCCGGGCGATGGCGCACCCGGCGAACAGCGGGAAGAGGGCCAGCAGGAAGCGGGGAACGCTCATCAGAGGGCGGCCAGGGAAGGGCGAGGACAGCGGGGCGGCCAGCACGAGGACGCCGTAGGCCGCCAGCCCACCGGTCAGCCAGGGATCGCGCCGGTGGCGGGTGAGCACCACCACGGTGGCCACGATGAGCAGGATGCCGAGGAGCGTGGCCAGCAGGTCGATGAGGAAGTAGGGACCGTATGCGGTCCCCCGCCACTGCCACCAGGCCCGGACGCCGGCGTCGACGGTGGCC
Organism: Actinomycetota bacterium; assembly: GCA_035765775.1. Classification (NCBI taxonomy): domain Bacteria; kingdom Bacillati; phylum Actinomycetota; species Actinomycetota bacterium. Next base: position 541,526 of record DASTWV010000059.1, read on the forward strand.
CACGGGAGGCTGGTGGTGCGCTGCCAGACGCTCTGGATCTTGATGGCTCCCAGGAGGTTGCCCAGCTGGTGGCCCGACCACAGCAGCCAGGCCGCGAACCCGATGGCCGGCCCCATCGGCGCCACCCACCAGCGCCATTCCCGCCGGTGGTTGATGGCAAAGCCCAGCAGGGGCAGGGCGATGAGGATGCCAAAGGGGCGGGAGAGCGCCGCGAGGGCGCCGGCAAGCGCCGCCAGGCCCGGTCGGCCGCGGGCGGCCGCCAGCAGCGCACCCGCCCCGGCGGCCAGCAGCAGGGGCTCGCCATAGGGGGCCAGCAGGAAGAAGGACGCCGGGTAGACCGCCAGCCCCACGACCGCTGCCCGGGCGATGGCGGGACCGGCCACCAGGTCGAAGAAGCGGTACAGCCACACGAATCCGAGGGCGCATGCCACGCTGGCCACCACCAGTGCGGCGTACAGGTCCCGGCCCCCGAGGACCCAGGAGACCGGGCGCACCAGCTCCGGGAAGAGGGGCAGGAAGGCGAAGGTGCGGGTGTCGCCGGCGTAGCCGGCGTGGGCGATACGCAGGTACCAGAGGGCGTCGGCCCGCAGCCACGAGCCCGCCAGCACCCGGGCGATCCCGTGCAGCACCGGCGCGGCATAGCTCGGGACCTGCACGGTGGTGCCGGGGGTGAGCCAGGTGCTGGAGACCCAGGCGCCGGCCCAGCTCAGGACGCGCAGCACTGCCCAGCAGCCGAGACCCCAGCGCACGGCGTCGTCACGGGGTGCCGGCTTGGGGGCGCGATGCGTCGCGGGGGCCTTGGTGGCATTGACCCGGGGGCTGGTGCGAGTGTCGGCCCGCGCCCCGGTTCGCGTAGTGGTTCGCACGTGGGTTCGCATGCGGCCGGTCAGCCCGCCGCGGCCCGGCGTGACACCCAGCCCGGCTTGCGGCCCTCGAGGATCACCATCACCACCCATCCCACCACGAGCAGGAGCCAGAAGCTGACGAAGCGGTAGACCAGCACCGCGCTGAGCGCCTGGGCGGTGCGCAGGCCGGCGGCCACCAGGGCGGCGGTCAGGGCCGCCTCCACCAGGCCCAGGCCGCCGGGGGTGAGGCCGAGGCTGTCGGCGGTGATGCCAGCCCCGTACGCCAGCAGCAGCCCCATCCACGGGATCGGTGCGCCGGTTGCCTTGAAGGCGCACACGAGCACGGCGACATCGGCCAGCCAGTTGGTCAGGTAGCAGCCGTAGGCGGCGCCGTAATCGATCGTCCGCAGGCGCAGCTCACCGATGCGGACAAGGGTGGCCTCCACCGTCGCGGCCACGTCGCTTTTCGGCCGGCCGAACCGTGCCCGGGAGGCGGCCACCAGCTGGCCGAGCAGCTCGAGCACCCGGGTCCGGACCGGCGGGTAGCGCAGGCCGAGAAGGGCGGCGATGGGCGGCAGGAGGAAGATCAGGGAGGTCGCCAGGCCGGCAGCTGCGGCGAGCCCGCTGCCGGAGGTGACCGACCCGGCGACGAGCACCGTGGCGAAGGAGAGCGTGGCCAGCAGCCAGGCGATCGCCAGTGCCCACCCGGCAACGGCCACCTCGATCCCCCGCGCCCGGTACTGGCGCAGCGAGTAGGCCACCGCCATCTGGGTGCCGGCGAAGGGCACGGATGAGGCGAGCGCGGTCCCGGCGAAGGCGACGGCGAGGACCGTGCGCCGGGGCACCAGCTCCCCGCCCGCCTGCAGGAGCCGCCGGTGGCCGGTGGCGGCCGCCAGCATGGAGACGGCCTCGGCGGCGACGGCGACGGCGATCCAGCCCCAGCGCAGGTGCTGGAGGGCCTGGCCGGTGGCGACCAGAGCGGACCGGTCGAAGGCCGCCACGATGCCGAAGGCGATCGCCGCCCCGGCGGCGGCGACGAGCCATCCCCGGCGCCGGGCGCGTGCCCGGGGGAGCGGGCCCGGGGGCGGCGGGGTGGCGGCCGGGGCCGGAGGTACCTCGTCGATCACGCTAACGAGGATAGGGCGGCGGGCTGGGAACGGCGCCGGGGCTGAAGGTCGCCGTCACCACCTGACGCCGGAGGTACCGGGGCGAAACTTGCACCCGGCGCGACCCGACCGGGCAGCCAAAAGGTCGAACGCCCTTCCGATGTTGCGTGACGGGCACCCGGCACCCGTCGACGTAGCCCGCGAACCTCTCTAAGATCGGGGCGGGGGGTGTGGGGTGGGGTGACGCACCAGGCGGCGGGCGAGCCGGTCCGGAAGGGTGTCCAAGCGCACCTGCCCGAGCGCGCCTCTCAACTCGAAGCCGGTTGGGCGACCCTGCGGGCAGGGGATGCCGCCGCGGCCCGGGCGGTCTTTGGCCCCGTCCATGCGTCGTCCCCCTCGGGCGAGACATTTGAGGGTCTGGCCCGCACCAGCTATCTCGAATCCGACTTCACGAGCGCGATCGAGCTCTGGGAGCAGGCTTACGCCGCCTACCAGGACGCCGGGGAGCGCCTGGGAGCGGTGCGGGTAGCACGCACGCTCGGCGGGATGTACGCACAGATCGTGGGCGACTTTGCAGTATGTGCCGGTTGGATCGCCCGGGCCGACTCGCTGCTTGGCGAGAGTGGCGCATCTGCCCCGTCGGGCTGGATCTCGCTGACCCGGGGGATGTTCGAGGGCGACCGTCGGCGCAAGAACGAGCTCTTCAGTGCGGCTCTCGCCGTCGGGCGGGATCAGCTGGACAGCGATCTCGAATTCGCCGCCCTCGCCTACCTGGGGGCAAGCCTCGTACATGAGGATCGCATCGAGGCAGGGATGATGCTCCTGGATGAAGCGCTAGCGGCAGTCGCCGGCGGGGACGTCGACGATTTCTGTGTGCTCGAGGAGATCTTCTGCCAACTCTTCTCGGCGTGCGAGTACGCTCGGGACGTCCCCCGGGCCGACCAGTGGATCCGGGTTGGGGCGGCGATCGCCGCCCGGCGCCGGCTGCCCGCCGTGTCGGCGTTCTGCCACACCCACTACGGGGGGGTCCTGACCGATGCAGGCCGGTGGCCGGAGGCGGAAGCTGCCCTGCTGGAGGCCGCCCGGATGTGGGCGCTCGGCGCACGGTCCCGGCTGCGCTTCGGGGCAGTGATCCGCTTGGCGGACCTGTGGGTGCGCCAGGGCAGGCTGGAGGAGGCCGAGCAACTGTTGGACGGCCTCGATGTTGAGGAGGATGCGGACGTAGCCCGGCCGATGGCCGCCATCCGCCTCGCCCGGGGCCACACCGCCCTGGCCCAGGACATTCTGAACCGGGCCGTGGCGCGCACTGACCCGGTGAGCTCGGCAGCCGGACCGCTGCTGGCGCTGCTGGTCGATGTGCACGTTGCCGCCGGACAGCTTGACCATGCCTCTGAGGCGTCGGCGGCGCTCGAGGCCTGCTCCGCTGGCCATCCGGGACAGCACTACCTCCAGGCCGCGGCTGCCCTCGCCCGTGCTCGGGTGACCCTCGCATCCGGAACCGGGGATCCCCGGCCCTTCCTGCGGGAGGCCCTGGATGGGTTCGCCCGCGCCGGGATGCCGATTGAGGTGGCCCGTACCCGGCTCGAGCTGGCGGCGGCCGTGGTGGAGGCGCAGCCCGAGGTGGCCCTGGAACAGGCACGAGCCTCCCTTGACGCCTTCGAGCGCCTGCAGGCCGCCCGCGATGCCGACGCCGCCGCAGCCGTCCTCCGGGCCTTTGGGGTGCGGCCGGCCACGGCCCGGAGGAGCCCGGAGACCCTCTCCCGGCGGGAAGCCGAAGTGCTCGACCTGTTGGGCCGCGGGCTCTCGAATCCCGAGATCTCCGACCGGCTCTACATCAGCCGGAAGACTGTGGAGCACCACGTCAGCAACATCCTGGCCAAGCTTGGCCTGCGCAGCCGTGCCGAGGCCGCAGCCTTCGCCGCCCGGACGGCTCCGGCCTCGACCTCGGGCTGGAAACCAGGACCGAAACCAGCACCGGAATAGGGGAGTTCACCGATCCCCTTTGCCGCCGTGAGGCGCATCGTGTGGCGTGCGACCAACAAAGGAGGGGGAGATGGCCATCACGTACGACGCAATCGTTGCCGGCGCCCGCTGCGCCGGGGCGCCCACCGCCATGCTGCTTGCCCGCCAGGGTTACCGGGTCCTCCTGGTGGACCGGGCGACGTTCCCCAGCGACACGCTGTCAACGCTGGTAATCCATGCGCCAGGCGTCGCCGCGCTCGAGCGCTGGGGGCTGTTGCCCAGGGTCTTGGCATCGGGCTGCCCGCCGATCGAGCGGTACTCCTTTGACTTCGGGCCGGTCAGGCTGGCCGGACGGCCGCGGCCCTGCGGCGATGTGGCGACTGCCTACGCTCCCCGCCGCCACGTCCTGGACAAGATCCTGGTGGACGCCGCCGCGGCGACCGGCGTCGAGGTCCGGGAGGGATTCGACATCGAGGAGGTGGTCTTCGAAGATGGGGCCGCGGTGGGCATCCGCGGCCGGGAGCGGGGCGCGCCAAGGGTGGAGGAGCGGGCACGCGTCGTCGTGGGCGCGGACGGCCGGAATTCGCGCATCGCCGAGTCGGTCGGCGCGCCCCGCTACCGGGAAAAGGGACGGTTGCAGCAGGCCTACTACAGCTTCTGGCGTGACCTACCCACACAGGACCTGGAGACCGTGATCCGTCCCTACCGGGGTTGGGGCGTCATCCCGACCGGCGACGGCCTGACCCTGGTCGTGCTGGGCTGGCCCTATGCCGAGTCGGAAGCGTACAAAGCTGATATCGAAGGCAACTTCCTGAAGACCTTGGAGTTGGTGCCGGAGTTCGCCCAGCGGGTGCGGCAGGCCGAACGGGTGGAGCCCTTCCGCGGGGGAGCGGTGGTCAATGTCCTCCGGAAACCCTACGGCCCGGGGTGGGCATTGGTCGGGGACGCCGGGTACACCAAGGATCCGATCACCGCCCAGGGGATCAGCGACGCCTTCCGGGATGCCGAGCTGTGCTCGGGTGCGCTGGCCGAGAGCCTTCGCGGGGCAGCCCCTTTCGAAGATGCGATGGCCGGCTACCACCGGGCGCGCGATGCCCGGGCTCTGCCGATCTACGAGTTCACCGCCCAGATCGCCACGCTGGAACCCCCGCCGCCCGAGATGCAGCAGCTGATCGGGGCGGTGGCGGGGAACCAAGCGGCCATGGACGCTTTTGCCAGCGTGGTGGCCGGGACCTTGTCTGCGTCGGAGTTCTTCGACCCGGCGAACCTGGAACGAGTGCTGGGTGCGCCTGCCCCAGCCTGACGGGCTGTGACCGATCCGGCCGGATTCGAATTCTGTGTACACCCAGGGGTTCCCGGTGGCTCCCCGCGTACACAGAATCCCTCAAGGCCCGCGGCCCCGGAGCCGGCGGGTCAGGCGAGGCCGTGGCGGTAGGCGTAGGTGACGGCCTGGGCCCGGTCGCGCACCCCGGTCTTGGCGAACAGGTGGTTGATGTGGGACTTCACCGTGGTCTCGCTCACCACCAGGCGGCGGGCGATCTCGGCGTTCGAGAGACCCTCGGCGATCAGGGCCA